>DASVRL010000221.1:0-24352 GCA_036388635.1 Pyrinomonadaceae bacterium | reverse complement strand
AGCTACGTGATAACCGAATGTGACATAGCAGCACATAGAAGAGTCTACTGTCCGGCTATGCCGACGCCAACGCCAAATCCAACACCGCTACCGAATTATTGCTTGTTTCCGGTTAATTACTTTCTATATCCATCGACGAGTTGCCCGTCTGGGCGTGTTAATCAAGCGGGTTGCTGCACTTGTTCGAGAAGCGAAAGCTTTATCCAGCAATGCGAGCGTTTCGGCGGTTATGACCCGGATTTGTGCGGCTGCACGGGCGGCTGCGCGCCGGAACTCGGCGGCTGTTCGCCGATTGTGATTGATATTTCAGGCAACGGCTTTTCGCTGACCAATGTGCCGAACGGCGTCAGTTTCGATTTGGAAGCAAACGGCAATTCGCGACAATTCGCGTGGACTTCCATAGATTCCGACGAGGCGTGGCTGGCGCTTGACCGCAATCAAAACGGCACAATTGACAACGGCAGAGAGCTGTTCGGCAACGTCACAGCACAAGTGCCGCAAACCGGAGCGGAAAGAAACGGCTTTCTGGCGCTTGTCGAATACGACAAAATAATGAACGGCGGCAATGCGGACGGTAAGATAACTCATTTAGATTTCATCTTCAGCCGCTTGCGATTGTGGCAAGACGCAAATCACGACGGAATTTCCGAATCAAATGAGTTAAAAACGCTGTCGGAATTGGGACTCGAAAAGATAGAGCTTGATTACCAGGAATCCAGACGAATCGACCAACACGGGAATCAATTCAAATACCGGGCGAAAGTCAGAGATGTGCAAGACTCGCAAATGGGTCGCTGGGCGTGGGATGTTTTTCTCGTTACCGAACCTTAATTTTCGGGAAACAATCCAAAAATAAAAAGTGAGCCGTTACGGCTCACTTTTTATTTTTATAACTTGAATTTTTCGTTACTGTCGCTTGGTTAAAGCCGCGATTTCGACTGGCTCGGGCGGCAGAAAACGGCGCGGGTTGATGGCTTTGTCGTTCAGGCGCAGCTCGTAATGCAGATGCGGTCCGGTCGAGCGTCCGGTCGAACCGACCAAGCCGAGCAGCTGCCCGCGCCCAATCGTGTCGCCGACGGCGACTTCGATTTTGGAAAGATGCCCGTAGCGCGTGGTCAAGCCGTTCAGGTGGTCGACTTCAATCAGATTGCCGTAACCGCCCTGCCAGCCCGCTTTGATCACGACGCCGTTTGCCGGCGCGACGACCATATCGCCTTTTTCGCCGTCAATGTCCATGCCGGCGTGAAATTCATACGTGCGCCCGCCGAAAGGGTTGCGGCGAAAGCCGTATTCGTTGTTGATTTTTCCGAGATGCGCCCATATCGAGGGCAGAAACGCGGGATTTCCGGCGGTTTCGATAAGACGCAGCCGATTCGTTATTTCCGCTTCTTCGGTTTCGGATTCGAAATTGGAAAGCGTTGTTATAGGTCCGCCGCTGTTATTCGGGCGCGGGCGGTCGTAATTGATTGATGAAACTTCGGTGATGTTTGGATTTTTGGGCGAGAAACCGATTTGTTGATTGGTGGTTTCGGATTTGGATAAAATCTGCGCTCCGACTTTGTTTAGGGTGATGCTGTCGGATTTTAGAAGTCCGAGGACTCCGATGGAAAGAAGTCCGATTGTAAAAATCAAACTTGCTGCGAAATTGGTTACAAACTTTTTCGAGATTTCGACTCGGCGAATGTAAATTTTGGTTTTAGACGAATGCGTTAATAAAAACGTATAAAAGCGGTCGTCCTGATGCATTAAATAAGCTCCTTTTTATGAATCTCGCGCGGAGCATAAAACTTCTGCCGCGCGGGGAATCACGAAAGCACAGCCTACGGGCGACTGACGCGATCCTTACTGAGAAGCGCATCCGAAAAAAAAGGGACGCAAACCTCTCTCTGGGGGTCAAAATAATCAAATTGTGGATTATTTATTTGGTTGAATAATCTATTTATAGATTATTAAAAGTACGGTCAAACTTAAAGCTAACACAAAGCTGTCATTAAAATCAAGCAAAGACGGGCGTTCTACGCGACAGCCGTTTCTAAACTACTGAATTTAATAAATTTAAATTATTCTTTTTCGCGGCGATTTTTGCTCCAGCCTCTGAAAATCATCACCGCCACGCCGAGAATCAAGGCGATAAAACCGAACACGATGACGGCTTTAATGGCAAACGTCAGAAAGCCGATAAAGGCGATTATCTGTTTGACCAGCGCGATGACGAGCGCGAGAAGAACCAGAAGGCTTCCCCAACCGCCGGTCGCCGCCGCATAGACCAAAGTTCCGCCTAAAGCCAAAGCGGCAACACCGCCTCCGAGTTTTGCTGTCGTGCTTAACCAATTCGTCATAATCTTAAAGTCCTTTCAGAATTGCCGGTTTTTTTCTTGCCGGATAGCCCTATTATTAAAAAACAACTAACGCTACCCGTTTTTCATTTTAGTCGAAGCGGTCAGGTATAAGCAATCAGATGCGTGCCTTTCGCTTTCGGTTTGCTGCAAAATCATCTCGATTTCCAGGATTTGACCTGCGTTTCAAATTCGTCCTCGACAGCGGCGCCGTAATCGCCGGTGCGAAAATTCGTTTCGCCGATGGCTCCGGCGGCAAAACTCGGCGAATCGGCGCGCGTCGAAAATTCCGTCCAGTCCGTTTCCTTCGCCTTCGGTTTAAAAACGTACTGGCGCAAAAGATATATGCCGAGCATAATCAATAAAACCGGCATAATCGCGCGCATAATCGCGCGCATCGGCAGAAACATCTGCAAAAAGAACATCGAGCCGAGCGCCGTCAGAACAATGCCGAAAACTTTCGGATTGCCTTTAAAGCGCTGGACAATCCAATCTTCCGCTCCGTCCGGCGTCAAGCCGGAGCGAATCAGCTGCGCCGTTCGCCACGCGTCAACCGCCGCATAGAGCCACATTCCCAAAAAGCCGAAAACGAAAATCGCCGCGCCCGGTCCGCTGATAATGGCTAATTGAAAAAGCCCGACGAAGACGGCGAAATGAATTAACCCTTTTGCCGTCTGACCGTTGTAAGCCGCGCCCAAGCCCGGGCAAATCAGAGACAGAATCGTCGCCACCGCGGGCGAAACCTGACGTTTGACATACGGCACGTATGAAGATTGATTGCGGCTTCTGAGAAGCTCGACGCCCGTTACGATGCAGTCCTGGCAAAACGGAAAGCCCTTGATGCGATGGTCGCACGCCGGGCACAGAGGTTTTCCGCAACCGTTACAATTGACAACTGCCGTATTATGGGCGTGATATGCACAATTCATTTACTGTTTACCCTCTTGATTGACAAATGTTCCGCCCTCGACCGGCTCCTGATTATTCTGATTTACCTCGGTCGGTTTTCCGCCCAAAACAATATCAGCGCCCTGTTTATAAGTTTGCCCGGCAAGCTCGAAGCTCTTTTGATACATTCCGCTCAAACTGCCGTCGGCGGAAACCGTCTGCGTCAGAACCATAATGGCAAAAATCAGCATCATCGCCACCGGCGCCAGCTGCGGCAATGAAATCTGCGACGCCCACGCGCGCGCCCATTCCTTCGCCTGCGCCGCCCACGACGCTTTCACGCTCGCGGCTTTGGTCGTACCGAGCGTTTCCTGCAAAATTCTTTCGTGCAAGCCGGCGGGCAATGGCAGTTCTTCGGTTTTGTATGTGTAGCAAGCGGCGATCGAGCGCACGACTTCGCCCGGCAAATCCGTGCAGCGGTCGCACAAAACGGCGTGTCGCTCCCAGCGATGAAACACGGTCGCGGGCAGAAATCCGTCCAGATAATCGGTCAGATGTTTTTCGAATTCATCGCACGCCATCGCCGTTTCGGGCATCGTCATCGAAAGAATGCGCGCTTCGAGTCTGGTCAGAGGCGCTTTCGGCACGGCGATTTCGTGACAGACTTCGAGCGCGCTTTTGACCTCGTTTAAAAGCGCGTGGCAGAGCGGACAGCGCAGCGCGTGGGCGGCGACCGCCTTGTGGGTATCGCGCGCCAGAGTGCCGTCCAGATAATCGGTCAAAAGACTTTCAAACTCCGAGCAATTTATGATTTTTTCGTTTTCATAAGTCATAAAACAACCTAAAACTTTTTTCTCCAAACTTTTCTAACCGGACGTTTCTATTTTCATATTCGTTTTGCTACATGCTTACGATGCGCATTCGGCGCAAAATTTTCGCCAGTTCTATTCGTCCTCGATTAATGCGCGATTTTACCGTGCCTTCGGGAATTTTTAATAAATCCACGATTTCCTGGTAACTCAATTCTTCGATGTCGCGCAAAATAACGCAAGTTCGCAAATCGGGCGGCAGCTTGTCGATGCCTTCCTGCACCTGCCGTGCCAGCTCGCGCCGCTCAATATCCTTATGCACCGAGCCGCCGACCGAGCGCAGGTGAAAAGCGTGGTCTTCCACGTCGTCCGCCATCGAATCCTGCGGGTTGCGCTGGCGGTGCCGGTAATCGTCGATAATCAAATTTCGCGCCAGCCGCATCAGCCAGTTCGACAAATCGCCGTGTTTCGCGTCGTACTGGTCGAGCGTGCGATAAATCCTGACAAAGACCTCCTGAGTCAAATCTTCGGCGGCGTCGACGCTTGACGTAAACCGGTAGGCAAGATTGAAAATGCGGCGCGAAAATGTCGCCACAATCTCTTCCCAAGCCGCGCCGTCTCCGGCGCGGCAGCGCCGCACGAGGTCAGCTCCCTGACTGCCAGCTAATGCTTTTACAGCTTCCAATGTTTGATTTCTCCGAAAAACAATTGCTTTCCGTTCAAAGCAACAAAGCCCAAATCTCGCCTTGTCAAACAGTTCTTACGAACCGGGGCGAAAAAAAGTTCCAAAAGAAAAGCCGAAAAGAAAAAGGCTGGCGCTCGATTATTTCGAGCGCCAGCCTTTCTCAATTTTAAGGATAAACCGAAGAATTAAACTTCAACTCTGCGGTTTATCACGCCTTCAGGTTACGGAATATAGGATTTCGGAACGGCTCTGTCAGATGCCAAACCAAAGTTGGCAGCCGCAAATCCGCTCGTCGAACGGTTCATATACCACGTTCCATTGCGATAGACTGCCGTGTCGTATTTACCGTCGCCGTCATAATCGCCCGGAACCGGAACGTCGCCGTTGGCGCCGAACTGAATCGTGTCGAAATTCTGCGACGGGATGCCCGTTGCTCTGGCAATATACCAGGTGCCGTTCGACGGACGGAAGACAGCCAGGTCGTCCCTGTTGTCTCCGTTGTAATCCGCCGGAACAACCAAGTCGGTCGATAAACCGAACTGCGCCACAACCAGTCCGCCGCCGTTTGAATTCAACCGATACCAGGTCGCATTCGACGGACGGAAAACCGCGACGTCGGCTTTATTGTCGCCGTCGTAATCGCCGACCACCGGCTTGTCGCCGTTGGTGCCGAAATGCTGCTTATCAAAAGCTCCGTTCGAGCTGTTGATGCGATACCAGTCTCCGGTCGTCGGTCTCCAAACCGTAAGATCGGCTTTGCCGTCGCCGTCGAAATCGGCTGCCTGCGGAATATCGCCGGATTGACCGAATGACGGAGCGCTGAACGCGCCGTTCGACGAATTCAGACGGAACCAAGTGCCGTTACGGAACACGGCGATATCCTGCTTGCCGTCGCCGTCGTAATCAGCCGGGACAATCGTATCACCGGAGGCGCCAAACTGAACGGCGCTGAAGCCGGCAGTCGAGCGCTGCATATACCAGTTGCCTTCTGACGGACGGAAGACCGACAAATCGGTTTTGCCGTCGCCGTCAAAGTCGGCGCGCGTATTGCCCGCTTGCGGGTCGAGAACACAAACGAAGTCATTGGCTTCGAAGGTCAGCGACCAGCCGCCCGCCAGACCTCCGATGTCAGTGCCGGCGTCGTCTCTGACATAGAGAGACCACGTTCCGTTCATTGTCGAACCATTTGAGCCGAACGCCGAAGCGAACGTTGCCGTGCCAGCCGGTGCCGGATTGTCATACGGAGCTACCGGCGCAGGTGCTGTAAACACGTCGGTCGTCGTATCGGTGTTGCCCGGTCTGAATGTTCCGGCAACCAATTGCGAAGTTGAAAGCGCCGCCGCCGCGCCATCCGACAAGGATATGTTGATAGGAGCAACGACGTCGCCGCCGCCGCCCATATCGGACATTGCCGTAAATTTCTGTCCGCCCGGACCGACCAACAGAATGTCGATATCAGCCGGGAAGGTATGCGTCAAACCGTTAAGATTAAGTTTGAGAATCTTATTGCCAGCCAGACCCGAAACCGTAATATTTGACGGATACGGAGCTGACGGAGCGTTGTCGCCGATGACAATCGCCGTCGTGTTTTCGAAGGTCGTCGGTGCGCCGCCGACCGGTGCGCCGAGTCTGAATTCTCTGGTTTGCGGTAATTGTGCGCCGGCATCGCTGCTGATGACAATCGAAACCTGATGCATACTTCCACAAGCCGCTCCAGCCGGAACAGTGTACGGAATCTGACGCGTAACGGTCGCGCCGTCCGCCATATTGCCATAATTCGCACTGCCGCCGCCGGTGACCGTTCCGACCACGTTATTGATGGTCGCGCCGGTCGTGTTGGTCACTGCAACGTTTAACAGAATGCTTTCGCCCGGCTCGGGATAGCCGTCGTTGTCGCCCGTCGCGTCGCTGACCGAAAACGGATTCGTCATCACGACATTCGGGAAGTCGAACGCTTCGGTGACAGCCGTTGCCGACTGAACGCTAGCCGAGAATCCCATACCGCGACGGCGGAAGCCTTCGCGAACATCGGCGACATCAGCCGACGCTTCCGGTGCAGCAGAGCTTGCTGCGGCAGCCGTAATAATGGCGTCGCGTTCCTGAATCATCGACGGGTTCAGCGGAGCGAGTTTCATACCGTCAGTGACCAGCTGCATCACTTTGCGGTTGCCGACTGCCCAGGTAAGACGAGTAACCATCAGAGCGCGAACTTCCCACAGAGCGCTCGACCAGATTTCGCCGCCATTGTGTACCTGCGCGCAGTTGCCGGTCGTGCCGACCGGACCGCGCGGATAAGCGCTGTTCGGATTCGTCGTCGTCGTTCCGATGAGCGTGTCGCAACCAGTGTTCAGGTAGCGGAACGTCAGCGGGTTGTGCGGCAAGCCGTTGGGTCCGGTGAAAGCGATGACCGCTTTCGGGAAACGACGGATGCCGTGATAATAATTCGACGTAAAGCCAGCCGCAATCAAGTGCGTCGCGTAGCCGCCCGTCGTGTAGATGCCGTTAATCGGATCGGTCGGCTCGGTCAGCATGCTGATGCCGTACCAGTCGCCCCAGCCTTCGCCCATCATTCCGCCCTGATTTCCGAGACCGCTGTTGTTGCCGTGCAGGCGGTTCGAGAGACCGTGCGAAACTTCGTGAATGACGACTTCGGCGTCCGGCGTACCGTCATAGTCGGGCGTCGGACCGGTCCAGACATACATCTGCATACGTCCGCGTGTGCCGTCGGCATTGGTCAACATATTGGCGTTGTTCGTGCCAGACGAGTCCTGACCTTCGGCTCTGATACGGTCGTTACCCAAACCGCCGCGACCGAAGTTGTCGTGCTGGAAGTTGCGCGCCTGTTCAGTAAAGCCGAGGCGATACATTTCGTCGTGCCACCAGTTAACTATGTAGAACATCTGAATGACCGCGCCGCGTCGTGATTCAGGGTCGCTCGGAGCGGGTGCGCCCATCGCAGGCGGCGGATTCCACATCGAAGTAAAGGTGCGGCATCCCGCGCCGGGACAACCGGTATCACCGGTCAGCGGAGCATCGACGCCGTCCGGCGCGACGACGTCGAGACCAGCCTCAACCGCGTTACCGTCGGTGATGTTCTGTCCGTCGTTGATCCAGCCGTTGTTGTTGAAATTGAAAGCGCCTTCGTTACCGACTCTGGTCTGGTTAACTCTGGGAATGACAGTTCCTTGCGTTCCCAGCGTCGGATTGACCGGTCCCGGCGAGAGCGGCGCGGGACTATCGTGAACGGGAATAAACGCGTTCGGATTGGCGTAAACGTTGTAGGTCGCCGCCTGCGTCTGGTCGGCAACCAGATTTTTCTTCCAGAGCATCGTGCCGGTTTCGGCATCGACCATCACGTAATAGGCATCGACCTTTTGGTAAAGCGTCACTCTCCACGCCGCAACGGCGACGCCCGGCTCGGTCGGAAAATACATTTTCTCGGCGGTCGTCGCCGAATCGCCCGTGCCGAAAACGACTCTCAGGTCGGTCGATTCCGCACCGTTGCGCGTGGTGTCAGCCGGCGTCAGGTCGTGATTGATGTTACGCGCGGCGGCTTTGACGGCGTCAGCCGGGTTGCGGAAATCGGACGAAAGACTATCGTAATCCAAGCCCGGCGCCAGGTTGTTGACGACGCGGATCATCTGCCCGTTTTTGTTAAATCCGGCTTTGACTTCGCCGCGGAAAACGGGAACGCCGTTGATTTCCTGATTGAGTTCGACGAACGACAGATTGCCGTCCGGATTGGTGTAGTCGGCGAATGTTTTCAGTGAATCAATCTGCTGATTCGTCATGCCGACCAATTCGTTGTTTTGTTTAATGAAGTTGCGGAGAATGTCCGAACGTTTCACATCTGAGGGCGGTGTCAGGAAGTCGATTTTGTTTCTCCAGACATCGGGCGTGATAACTTCGGGAATGCGGATGTCGAGGTTATATTCGACTTTCGCATTGGGGAGTCTTTGTTTAAGAGCTTCTTCCGCTCGAGCGAATCTTTCTCTCTGGTCAGCGACAGCGACCGCATCTTTTCCGTTTTTTTGACGGAATTCGATGATTTTCTGCACGGACTTTTCGTTTTTGTCTTCACGAATGTCGTACATCGGTTCTTCTTTGACTTCGGTTCTATCGAAAAGCCCATTGGTATCGGCGTTTTGATTGGCACCAGCCTCCGAACGGAATTGGTACGGCAAAATAATCAGCGCCGCAAACAATCCGAGAACAACAAGAGTCAGCAGGAGACCTTTACGGTTGTCTGCTGTAGAACTTTTTTGCATTTATAAGCCTCCTAAAGCTAATAACGGGAATTTTATGCTGTCTAATCGGTGTAAACAGCGAATAATTTATTACCTTAAAGATATAAGGACGGAAAAAAGGAGCTTATCGACAATGAAAACTTGTAGTATGAAATACAATAATAAATTAGACCCTTTTCGTTGTCGGAAAGATTCATCAAACAAAACTATCGCGATTTAGAAGACAAGCGTACGGCTTCGGAATCAGACGAGAATATTTTGATTTGGATAAATTAATAAAGAATGACTTGTATTTTTTAACAAAAAATTCGCTACGCGTCAAACTGATTTCAACAATGTTTCTCGAAAACTTCAATCAATTTTTTTTATCGGAGTCTTAAAAAAACTTCATCATTAATCCGGCAGCTTACGCAACCGAATGAATTTCCTGAACTTAATTTTCCGAAGAGCGTTTTAATTTGCCGAATTTGACCGGGAATTAAAAGATTATCTGAGAGAAAAAGTCTGTTAACCGGGTAATACTGATTAACAGACTTTTTCAATTTAAGAATAACGGAAAGAAGCGTCTGTATAACTTTCGTGGTTACTTCTTTCCGTTATTGTTGATGGCTACGGAATGTATTGTTTCGGAATCGCGCGGTCGGTCGACACTCCGAACGCCGCTCCCGCAAATCCAGCCGTCGAACGGTTCAGATACCAGGTTCCGTTTCTGTAAACCGCCTGATCGTCTTTGCCGTCGCCGTCATAATCGCCCGGAACCGGAACGTCGCCGTTCGCGCCGAACTGTGTCGCGACTAAAGCGCCGCCGTTCGAGTTCAAGCGATACCAGGTGCCGTCGCTCGGACGGAAAACGCAGATGTCTTCCTTATTGTCGCCGTCGTAATCGGCAGGAGCGACCAAATCGCTCGCCAATCCGAAGGAAACGCCGGAGAACGCGCCGTTCAAGCTGTTGAGGCGATACCACGTGCCGTTTGACGGACGGAACACGGTCAAATCGTCTTTCGCGTCGCCGTCGTAATCGCCAGCCACCGGACGGTCGCCGTTGGCGCCGAACTGCGTCGCCACAAATTGACCGTTGACGGAATTGATACGGAACCAGTCGCCGGTCAAAGGACGCCAGACCGCCAAATCGTCTTTCGCGTCGCCGTCAAAGTCGCCCGGCTGCGGAACGTCGCCGTTCTGACCGAACTGTGCTCCGACAAATGTTCCATTTGACGAATTCAAACGATACCAGGTTCCGGTTGAAGGTCTCCAGACACCGATATCGGTTTTATTGTCGCCGTCAAAATCGCCCGGCGTTAAGACGTCCGAAGCGACGCCGAACTGAACGGCGTTAAAGCCGGCAGTCGAGCGCTGCATATACCAGACCGTATCGGACGGACGGAAGACCGACAAATCGGTTTTGCCGTCGCCGTCAAAGTCGGCGCGCGATTTCGGCACCGCCACAATCGGCGGGCAGTTGTAAGCGCCGACGACCTGAATCGTATCGACGTTCCAGCCCGAATTAGGACCTGTTCCGGCGGTATTATCGTCGGCTCCGAAACGGAAGCGAAGTCGGACGCCTTGTCCGGCTGCCGCCGCCGGCAGCAGAACTTTCGTATTGATGTAGCCGCCCGAATTGCCAGCCCACGCGCGACGATTCGCCATCGGATTGTTCGCGCCCGCGCCGAGCAAATCGTTGTACCCGCCTTCGAGGAACGAACCGCCCGCGACCAGAATATCCTGGAAAGCGCCCGCGCCGATACTGATTTCCAGCGCGCCGCCGTCCCAGCCGGCTTCCGTGTCAAAGCGGTTGCGGAAGGAAACGGTCGCCGCCGATGCCGTGATCGGGATTGACGGAGAAGTTAAATCCGTGCCGCCGCCGACCGTCAGCGGGTCGAGCGCAAATGCCGAATTCGGAGCGGTATCGGAATTCGTCGTGGTCGTCACAAACGGGATTCCGCCCTGAAGCGCCGTCGCCGTCCAACCCGCCGGAAACGCCGGAGGCGTCGCGCCGTCAAAGTTTTCAGTGAACGTCACGTTCGGGATGCCGATGATCAGCGGACGCGTAAAGCTGGTGGCGCCGATGCTGCTGTTGACGTTGAAGGTCAATGTCAGCGCGCTGCCGCAGGTCGTACCTGCCGGAACGGTGAAAGTGACCTGCTGGCTGACGGTTGCGCCGTTGGCAATCGTGCCGTAATTTGCCGAGCCGCCGCCGACCAATTGCAGGGTCACGCCGGTCGCGGCGCTGCCGGTGTTGTTCGTCAGCGGAACGGTAATCGTTAAAGTTTCGCCCGGTTCGGGGAATCCGTTGTTGTTTCCCGCAGCATCGGAAACGCTGAAAGTCGGCGTTTGAAGCAGGTTAGGCAGGTCGAAAGCTTCGGTCACTCTCGCGTTGCCGGTACCTGCACCGACGTTCTGGATGGTTGCCGAAAAGCCCATACCGCGGATGGCAAAGCCAGCCCACACATCGGCTACGTCAGCCGCCGCTTCCGGCGCCAGCGAGCTTGCCGCCGCCGCCGCTAAGATAGCATCGCGCTCGGTCAGAAATGTCGGACCCAGCGGAGCGAGCTTCATACCGTCGGTAACCAACTGCAGAACTTTACGGTTGCCGACCGCCCAGCCGAGACGCGTCACCATTTTCGCGCGGACTTCCCACAGAGCGCTCGACCAGATTTCGCCTGCGTTGTGAACCTGGTCAGCCGCACCGACGAAAGCCGGCGCGAAAGCACCGTCATTAAGATTAATTGACGAGCCGTCGACGTCAGCAAAAGTCGAAGGATTGAACGGGCGATTGTTCGGACCGCCCGTAAAAGCCATCACGGCTTTCGGGAAACGGCGGATGCCGTAATAAAAATTGTTCGCGCCGACGCCGCCTAATTGATACGTGTCGTAGCCGCCGAGCGAGTAAATACCGTTAATCGGGTCAGACGGTTCGGAAAGCAGGCAGTGCGCGTAGAAATCCGACCAGCCTTCGCCCATTCCGCGCGACATATTCAGCGTAAGCCCGCTGTTGTTGCCGTGCAGGCGGTTCGACGTGCCGTGCGTGATTTCGTGAATCACCACGTCGGCGTCGAGGTTGCCGTCAACGTCCGGGTTCGGACCGGTCCAGACATACATCTGCATACGTCCGCGAGTACCGTCAGCGCCGGACGAGAAGTTGGCGTTGTTCGTGCCCGACGAATCCTGTCCTTCGCCTCTGATGCGGTCGTTTTCCAAACCGCCGCGACCGAAGTTGCTGTGCTGATAGTTACGCGCCTGCTCGGTGAATCCCAAACGATAAAGTTCGTCGTGATACCAGTTGGCAATGTAGAACATTTGCGTAACCGAGCCCTGCTGGAATTGACTTCCCGGATAAGTTTGCGGCACGGCTACCGGCGCTTCGCCCGTATTCGTGTTGGGGTTAAACGGAGTGTATGTGTAGGTAAAGTTGCGGCTGGCGTTCACGGCTTCGCTGTTTAAATCAACGCCGTCGACACCGTCGCGGTCAAGACCGGACTGAATAGCGTTGCCGTCGGTTCTGTCGCCGCCGTCGCTAATCCACCCGTTATTATTGAATGTATAAGGAGCTTCGTTTCCGATTCTGGACACGCTCGTGCGCGCAATCGCCGCGCCCTGCGTGCCGTTCGGCGCGGTCGGTCCCGGCGTAAAGGCAAACGGGCTGTCGGCAACGTTAATCATCGCGTTCGGATTAGCATAAATGCTGTAGGTCGCCGCCTGCGTCTGGTCTTCCGTCAGGTTTTTACGCCAGAGCATCGTGCCGGTTTCGGCATCGACGATGATGTAATAAGCGTTGACCGGCTGCCAGATTAAAATTCTCCACGCCGCAACGGCGACGCCCGGCTCGGTCGGAAAATACATTTTCTCGGCGGTCGTCGCCGAATCGCCCGTGCCGAAGACGACTTTCAAATCCGTCGATTCGGCATCGTTGCGCGCCACGTCCGATGTTTTCAATTCGTGATTGATGTAACCGGCGGCTTTTTTAACCGCGTCGAGCGGGTTGCGGAAATCGGTCGAAAGACTGCCGTAATCCAAGCCCGGCGCCAGGTTGTTGACGACGCGAATCATCTCGCCCTGTTTCGTGAAACCGGCTTTGATTTCGCCGCGAAACACGGGAACGTCGTTGATAAACTGTTCCAGATGCGCAAACGAAAGATTGCCGTCCGGGTTGGTGTAATCAGCCGTGACTTTCAGCGCATTGAGCTGCTCGTCGCTGGCGCCGATTAAAGAATTATTTTCTTTGGCAAAATTGCGGAGAAGCTCGGAATGCTTCGCCGTCGAAGCGCCGCTCAGAAAATTGCGTCCCTGTTTGACGTCGGGACCGATGACTTCCGGCGTGCGGATGTCCGAGTTATAATCGACTTTCAGAGTCGGAACGCGCTGTTTCAAAGCGTCCTCGCCTTTAACAAAGTCGGCTCTGATATCGGCAATCTCGACCGCGCCTCTGTTTTGCGATTGACGGAAGCCGGCGATTTTTTCAAACGCCGTTTTGTCGGCGCGAATGTCGTAATCTTCCAAACCTTCTTCGCGGCTCGTGGTTCTCTCAACCGATTCCTTTTGGGAATTTTGATTGGCACCGCCGCCAGCCTCCGAACGGAATTGATACGGCAGTATTACTAATGCTGCGACCAATCCTAAAACAAACAGACTGAGCAAAAGACCTCTTCGGTTTTCCGCTGCTGTAGAACTTTTCTGCATTTAAGCCCTCCTAAGACTAATAACGGGATAAGTTTTTCACTACTTTATGTAGTTATGATTTATTACCTTAAAAATAAGGACAGAATTTGTATATATAAAAAGCATCGAAAAACTGCTTCGACACAGAACTGGTTTACGTTTACAATTTGCTATGATTGGCAGCTATGTATGTTTCCAAAAGGAAGCGCGGCAGAGTAACCTTACGTAGCTATTATTAAGAGCAATGGTGATTTGCAAACTCAATCTATACTAAAAAGATAGGATTTAGTCAAATCAAAACGAGCGGAATTGAAAGTTTATTGAAAAGTTTTAGGAAAATAAATAATTTAAATGGAAGAAATTTTTGGCAAAAACGGACTCATCGCAAAATATCACCGGGAATACGAATTTCGTCCCGGTCAGATAAAAATGGCGGCGGCTGTTCTGCGCGCGTTTGAAGAAAAAAAACACCTGATTGTCGAAGCCGGAACCGGCACGGGCAAAACGCTGGCGTATCTGGTCCCGGCAATCGCCGCCGCGCTCGGACAAAATAAACGCATCGTCATCTCGACGGGAACGAAAAATTTGCAGGAGCAATTAATGGAAAAAGACATCCCGTTTCTGCAAAAGATTATGCCGAAAAAATTTACCGCCGCGTATATGAAAGGTCGCTCGAATTACGCCTGTCTGTATCGCATCCAGAAAGCCGAAACGCAGCCGATTCTGGAAAGTCTCGACGAGTTCGATTCATTTCAGAAAGTCTCTCGCTGGTCGCGCGAATCGGCAACGGGCGACAAAGCCGAACTTGTGGATTTGCCCGAAAATCTCCCCTACTGGCGCGATATCAATGCCAAGGGCGAAGCCTGCATCGGGCAGAAATGCGCCGAGTTTGAAAACTGTTTTATTACCAGAATGCGCGCCCGCGCCGAAGAAGCCGACATCGTCATCGTCAATCATCATCTGTTTTTCGCCGATTTGAACATTCGCGGCAACGAGTTCGGACGCGTTCTGCCCGACTACGCCGCCGTGATTTTCGACGAAGCGCATTTGATCGAAGACATCGCCGCCGATTATTTCGGCTTTCAGGTTTCCAGCTTTCAGATTGACGAACTCGTTCGAGACGTCGAGCGGCTGCCGATTACCGACGTTGCGCTGAATCGCGATTTGACGAAGCTTTCCGCCAAAATCATCGGGCTTGCCGACCAGTTCTGGGCGCGTTTCGCGCAGGGTCGCAGCCAGGACGGGCGTTTTCCGCTGGTGCAGGGCTCATTCGCGCAGCGAACGAAATCCGGCGAAATCGAAGCGACCGCATTGGGCGAAGCGTATTTTAATCTCGACAACGCCCTGGAAAGACTGGAGACGACGCTGGACAATCTGAAAGACGATAAAAGCGAAATCGAATCGGTCGTTCGCCGCACGCGGCAGACGCGTTTCGACCTCGATTTTATCTGCACGCAAGCCGAAAAAAATTATGTTTACTGGCTCGAGCGGCGCGGCAAAGGCGTCTTTTTGCGCGCCTCGCCGATTGACGTTTCCGCGCTTTTGCAGGACAAGCTTTTCGACAAAACCGAAACCGTCGTGATGACTTCGGCGACGCTTTCCTCGAACGGAAAATTCGATTTCATCAAAAACCGGCTCGGCTTGGACAACGAAAATTCCGACTCCTTGCTCGCGCCTTCTTCTTTCGATTATCAAAAACAGGCGATTGTTTATCTGCCGAAAGCGATGCCCGACCCGCGCTCGCCGGAATTTTTGCAGCACGCGGCAAACGAAATCGTCAAAATCGTCAACGTGACCAAAGGACACGCTTTCGTTCTCTGCACGAGCAATCAATCGATGAACGCGCTTTACGAACTCGTCTCCTTGCGCGTCGATTTTCCATGTTTCGTGCAAGGCTCGATGATGAAATCCGCGCTTTTGGACAGATTCAAAAACACGAATAATGCTGTTTTGTTCGCGACTTCAAGTTTCTGGCAAGGCGTCGACGTGCGCGGCGAACAGCTTTCCTGCGTCATCATCGACAAGCTTCCCTTCGCCGTCCCGACCGACCCGATTGTCGCCGCGCGAACGCGTTTTATCGACGAAAACGGCGGCAAATCGTTTTTCGATTACTCGGTTCCGCAGGCGATTATCACTTTGAAACAAGGCGTTGGGCGTTTGATTCGCAGCGCGACCGACAAAGGCGTTATCGCCATTTTAGACCCGCGCCTGCGCACGAAAGGCTACGGCAGAGATTTTCTGAATTCTTTGCCGCGAATGCGAATTACGGCAGAATTAAAAGACGTGGCAAATATTTTCAATTAAATTGAGGCGTTTATGAACATCAGTCGCTGGATTTCTCTTCCTCTCTATTTTGTCGTCGCTTATGTTTTGATGCATTTTTTATTTAATGAATCGATTACCGCGGATTGGTTGCTTTATTACGCAATTACAGGCGCGGTTATAGGATTTGGCACTATGCTTTGGAACGACGCCATAGCGAGAAAAATTACCGGCAGAAACGACAAGGAAATTTATATAGTCAGACAGCAGCGAAATTTAACGCTTTTGCTGAATTACCAAAAAGCCTTTGAATGCTGCCGGGAAGCAGTTGACGAATTGAATCCGGCAAAAATCAAAGAGGACAGTCCGGAAAGCGGCGTCATAAAATTCAGAACCCGGATGAAATGGCATAATTTCGGCGACATCATCACCATCAATTTAAAGAAAATCAACGAAAATCTGACCGAAGTCGAAATCCGGATGCGCCCGATTCCGCGCACGATTGTCTCCGGCACCGGCGAGAGCTGGAAATATGCCGAGGATATTTGCAATTATTTGAAAGAAAGAGACGCGGAAATAAATAAAAAAGTGCTGGTCGACAGCGCCGCGATTCTGGACGAAGTTTACCTCAAGCCGTTTCAAAAAGAAAAGATTCAACTATAATCGATTTGAGCCGGTCGTTTTACGAAGCAGTGATTGAACGCCGGCGGCGAGGTTTGGAATTTTTTAAAACGAGGTGGAATATTATGAAAAAACTTGTTGCGGTTCTATTCTCTTTTCTATTTTTCGCGTTCGTCTTTGCCGGCACTTCAAACGCGCAGACGAACAACCAGACCGATTCGACCGAAAACCAAAAGACCGCAGGACAGCTGCCGGACCAGCCTTTAAAAATCGAGAAAAAGCCGCATTCCCGCACTGACGGCAGATGTTCGACGGCTTCGGGAACGATCAGGCTGCGGGTGACTTTCGACAAATCCGCCAAGGTTACGAATGTCGAAATAGTTTCGCCTTCGAGCTGTAGTTATTTTGATGAACAGGCGGTGAAAGCGGCGAAAAAAATAAAGTTTAAGCCGGCAATCAAAAACGGCGAGGCGGTTACCGTTGTAAAACCGGTTGAATATAATTTTAGGATTCGCTGAACACGATTCCGAAAATCCGGCGCGGTCAATTGTGAAATCGGTCAACTACGTATTTATAATATCGTATGTCATCATTTTACGAAGTAATGATTGAACGCAATTTTTCCAGCGCGCACCAGCTGCGCGGCTACAAGGGAAAATGCGAGAACCTGCACGGGCACAATTACAAAATCGAGATTTTCGCGCGCGGCGACGAGCTTAATAACATCGGTTTGCTGATTGATTTCGGCGATTTAAAAAAAGCGGCGGACGAGATTATCAAATATCTCGACCACCGCAATCTGAACGAGCTGCCGCCGTTTGACGAGGAACTGAATCCTTCGGCGGAAAATCTGGCGCGATATATTCTGGAATATATCGCCTCGCGCGTCGACGACGATAGAGTGCAGGTTTACAAAGTCCGCTGTTACGAAACGCCGACGAGCATCGCGACTTATCAAGTTTCCTAAATCGTTCGTCTTTCTTGCGGGCGAATCTTATTTGGAAATTCCCGCGCCGATTTCAAACAGATTCGGAATGCGCACGGGCAATTTTCCCTGAAACGGAACTTCGCCGAAAAGCGTTCTGACCGAAGCGCTTTGCCCTATATCTTCAATCGCGTAAGTCACGGCGTAAACGCGCGCTTCTGGAAACTGGCGAATCAGATACGGCGAGCCGAAAGCTATCACCGCGACGTTTTTATCCTTCATCGATACCATTTCCTGGACGAAATTCGTCAGATTTTCCGGCAGCGCGACCGTTCCCTTTCCCGCCGCGCGTTTGACGAAAACCGCCAGAACGATTACATCAAAGCCTTTCGAGTCATTCGTAACTTTTTCGAATTCTTCTCTGGTCGTGCGAAAGTCGAGACGCAGAATTTTCGCGTTTGGCGCTCGTCTTTGAACTTCCGGCATAAACGTCGCGCCTTCGACCGGTTCATCGTCGGCGGCAGCGACGACAAATAAAGTGCGGTTCGCTTTTTCCACATTCAAAGGCAGCATTTCATTGGCGTTGCGCAAAAGCGTGATGGATTTTTCGGCAATCGAATTCGCCTCGCGGACGTTTTCGGGATTTTCCACGAGTTGATTGACTTTCGTCAAATCGACCTGCGTATTTTCGGTCAAGCCGAGCCGGTATTTGGCTTTCAGCAAACGCCTGACCGATTCGTCGATGCGCTGTTCGGTGATTTCGTTGCGCTTGACGGCGGCTTCGACGGCGTTTATCGCGTTGGTCGAATTCAGCGGCAGCAAGATAACGTCCGCGCCCGCCTGCACCGCCATCACGACCGATTTTTCCTCCGAGTAATTTTTGATAATCGCGCCCATTTCCATCGCGTCGGTCGAAATAATGCCGTCAAATTTTAATTCTTTGCGCAGAATGTCGTTGGAAACTTTCGCGTTCAGAGTCGCGGGAATTTCGTCGTTTGTGATTTGCGGCAGAGCGAGGTGCGCCGTCATGACCGAATCGACGCCGCTCTGAATCGCCATTTTAAACGGCACCAGCTCGACCGCATCGAGCCGCGCTTTATCGATCGGCACGACCGAAAGCCCGATGTGCGAATCGGTCGCCGTGTCGCCGTGACCGGGAAAATGTTTTAAAGTGGCGAGACAATTCGCTTCTTTGACGCCTCGCGCCAGCGCCGAGCCGAATTCGCCGACTTTTTGCGGATTTTCGCCGTAGCTGCGAACGTTTATCACGGGATTGTCGGGATTGTTGTTGATGTCTACAACGGGAGCGAAAAGCCAGTTGACGCCGATGACGCGCATTTCTTCGCAGATGATTTTGCCTTGGCGATAAGCCGCCTGCACGTCGCCCGCCGCGCCGACGCCCATATTCGTCGTAAAAGGCGTGCCGTTGCGGACGTTCATCCGCAGCCCGCGCTCGTAATCGGCGGCGAAGAATAACGGGATTTTCGAGATTCGCTGAAGCTCGTTGGTCAGACTGGCAATCGTGTTCGCGTCGCCGCGATAAACCGTGAAGCCGCCGATTTTGTTCTGCTCGACCTCGCGGCGGTAATCGGTAAATCTTTCGCTCTGAAAATTTGTAAAATCGCCGACCAGCCGGACGTTTATCATCTGCCCGATTTTCTCGCGCAGATTCATTCCTTTCAGAGTTTTCTCAACCCATTTTTCCTGTTTTTTGTTCGTGTTCTGCGCCGAAGTGATCGGCGAAATAAAGAAAACGAAAACGACGAATAAAACTATTATATTTTTCACGGCTGACCTCAGAAATAATTTAATTATAACGATAAAGCAGAAACCCGCACTTAATCAACGCAAAACGTCAAAAACGCAAAATGCAAAGTGCAAAATGGAATTACTTTTACATTTTGCACTTTGCATTTTGCGTTTTGCGTTTTTCTAGTTTCCCGTCTGGACGATTTTGTTCATCGCCTGCGCCAGTTCGAGGCGGTTTATCGGGCGGTTCGGATTGAAATTATTGCCGTCCAGTTGCAGAAAGCCTTTCTGTAAGGCGACGGCGACGTAGCCGCGCCAATCGCTCGGAATTAAACCGGCATCGGCAACCGCCCACGGCAAAGACGTCGTTGCCGCCAGATTTTCGAGATTTGCCGCTTTGACAAAGGCGACCGCCGCGACGATTTTAGTCGCCGAAGCGTCGGGGCGAAACGCGCTTCCGCTCGCAGCATCGAAAATCAATTTGCCCGACGGGTTTGATTGCACGCTTTCGACCACGCTGCGCGTCGTTAAATCGCTGATGTCGGAATGCATCGGCGTTTTTGCCACGTATTGCGGAACGCGACCGCCGCGCACTATCGCCGCCGCTAAATCGGCTCTCGAAACGACGGTCGTCGAGCGGAAATTTTTGCCTTGCGGAAGCATTAAAAATCTGTTCAGGCTGTTGTAAATGTCGCTCTGCGCGTCGAGCGGCAAGCTGCCGACGTCGCCGAACGGCGCGAATTCAACCCTGGAAGTTTCGACCAGACCGAAAATGTTTTGCGACGAAGCAAAATTGCTGTTCGTGTGATGAAAGACCGCCTGATACGTCTGATTCGGCGGATTAATTAAATTTACTTTTTCGCGCCTGCCGGTCAATTCCATCGTATTCAGATTATTCGATTCGCCGCGCATGACGCCGTTCGAATCGTAAACCTTCATCCCCAAATCGTTGACGCTCTGCCCGCCCCACGCGATACTGACATTCGATTGAACGGCGTTGGCTGGAATCGAAAGATTCGTCACGGCGTTGGCGCCGGGCACGACGGTTTGATTAAAAGTCTGCGTCACGGAAGTGACGAATTTCACCGTGTTCGTTTCCAGCGTCGCGCGGAAAATTCCCGTCCGGCGGGCGGGAAAAGCCGCTTCCAGAACCGCCGCGTAAGCGTTGAGCAATCCCGCGCCGGCTTCGTGGCGGTAATTTAAAGGCATCGGCGTCGCCGAACGCTGTAGAATGTCTTTGATTTCCGCCGGCGTCAGATGCGGGTTCGCTTCCAGCATCATCGCAATCGTTCCCGCCACGAACGGCGCCGAAAACGACGTGCCGCTGGCGGTCGTGTAAAACGGCAATTCGGTCGCCGACAATCTTTGCAAATCCGTCGGAATGCCCAAAACGCTCGTCTGCGAAACCGTGCTGCGCAGGCTGATAACGTTCATGCCCGGCGCGACGATCGAAGGCGTCTGCGCGGCATCGCCGAAAACGCCGCGCGAAGAAAATTTAGCCAGATTGCCTTTCTCATCGGTGGCGCCGACGCTGACGACCCACGGCGCGGCGGCGTACGGATTCAAAGTGCCGTTGCCCGAACCGGAATTTCCCGCCGAAAAAACGACGTTGACGCCGCGCTCGGTCAAAGTTTTCGTGGCGATATTGACCGGGTCGTTAAAATCGTAAACCGTGTTTGCCGAAAAGCTGCAATTGACGACGCGCACGTTGTAACCGGCGCCTTTTTCCAGAAGGTAATCGAATCCGGCGAGGACGTGCGTCAGGTTTAAATCGCCCGCGCCCAACCCCAGAATTTTCGCGCCCGGCGCGACGCCGTTGTATTTTCCACCGGACATCGAGCCGCTTCCGGCAACCACGCCCGCCACGAAAGTTCCGTGACCGCTGACCGGGTCGGTATTCGGAACATTTTCAACCGCCAGCGGATTGATAAAACCGAGCGCGGCGCTTTGCGTATCCTGAAGCCGGACGTTTTGTATAACTTTGCCGGACAAATCATTGTGCAGCGAGTTGATGCCCGTATCCAGAACGGCGACCGTGACGTTGCGCCCCGAAACCGACAATCCCGAATTGTGCGCCTGCAAATCGCGGTCGGCGTTGATGCTCTGCACCTGTGTTTTATTAAAAAACGGGTCGATGTTCGACGATAAAGTCCGGTTGCCGTAAATCGAGCGAATCTGCGGCAGACGCGAGACGGCGATAAGCTGCTGGCGAGTCGCCGAGACCATAATCATCGGCAGCACTCGGTAAACCGTTCCGCCGTTGATGCCGAGCTGCTGCAATTTCGCTATGTCCGCTGCCGCCGGGTATTGATGAAAAACGATAACGGCGTTGACATTGCTGTCGTCCGTCGCTCGGTTCATCCACAACGACAGTTCCGGATCGACGCTCTGCAAGCCGCTCGTCACCGGCGGATTTTCGTGGTCGGCGCCCGTTAAGCTGATGCCGTCGGCGCCGGTCAGTGAAATTCCGTCCGCGCCAGTCAGCGAAATTGCGCCGTCCGCGCCGGTCAGTGAAATTCCTGTGGGAGAAACGAGGGTGAAGACAACACCGTTAGAATTAAAGCCCGTGATTGAATCGGCGCCGGTCAATGAAATCGCGCCGTCGGCGCCGGTTAAGCTGATACCGTCCGCGCCCGTTAATGAAATCGCGCCGTCCGCGCCGGTCAATGAAATTCCGTCGGCGCCCGTTAATGAAATCGCGCCGTCGGCGCCCGTTAATGAAATCCCGTCCGCGCCTCTGATGATAATCGAATCGGCGCTGTAGATTGTGCCGTCGGCGCCGGTCAGTGAAATCGCGCCGTCCGCGCCGGTCAAACTGATGCCGTCGGCGCCGGTCAGTGAAATCCCGTCCGCTCCGGTTAAACTGATGCCGTCGGCGCCCGTATAAGTCGCGCCGTCGGCACCGGTCAATGAAATTCCGTCGGCGCCGGTTAAGCTGATGCCGTCCGCGCCGGTCAATGAAATTCCGTTCGATTTATAATTAAGAAATCCGTCGGCTCCGGTGAGAGAGATACCGGAAGTGCCGATATAACGTATGCCGTCGGCGCCGGTTAAGCTGATGCCGCTGGATTTGACGACATTAAGCCCGGCGACGACCGAGTTGACTGCAAAAATGTATAACAGAAAAAAAGAAAGAATTTTTCTAAAGCGCATAGGCTATGTAAATTCCAGATTATGTATTAAAGAAATACAATTCTAAACTCAAAAAGTATTAAATTCAACCGCTTTTTAGGAAAACCGGCACCAGGTGGGAGCTCGATGCCAGTCGTTTTCAATTTTCAGCAAAAAGCGTGCCTCAGTGTTGAAACGGTTCGCTCAGCCTTCATCGAAACTTGACGCCCTTTTCCAGCCGCAGATTATTACTGTTTGCGGAAAGCGTCGCCGCGCCGAACCGTTTGCCGAAGCCCCGGTCAATTCGAAAATTCGGATTCCGTTTGTCGTGCATCCGAGCGTTCGGGCAGCGGTGCCGGAATTTAGTCCCGGCGTATTGGTTACTCCGCTGACGGTTGGCATCGTCGCCGTAAGCGCGCCGCCGACCGCGTTACCTACTCCGCCGAGTAAACCACCGCCGCTGCCCGAACCGCTCGAAACGTTTCCCGATGACCGCGGATATTTCGTCGCGTTCATCGAATCGCCGATGCGAACATCGGCGGCTGCCAGGGTGAAAGAATTGATTCCGAGAACAATTTTTTTCATACCACTTCAAAAACTTCTTTGCCGGGCGATTGTCTTGGGGAGAGATTTTTAAAATTTAAAATCCCTAGTGGGCTTGAACTGTCTCCATTCTTATATATGACTCTTGAGTAAAACTTGAGAATCTTTTTAAAAAACGCTCGGCGCCTAAAAAAATTCAAGTTTTACTCAAGTCCGTCCGGCTAAAGTGTTCGTTGTATGACAATGAGCATCTCTTTTCACGAAAATCTCGACTACAGTGAAACCAGCATTTCCTACGATGACGTTTCCACTGTTAGTTCCACGTCGGCAAACGCGAAAGATTATGCGCCGAAACCGGAAGAAATTCATCTTTTCGCCGAAAAATTTCGCGTTCCCGAATTGTCAAAACACATCTCGCGCCCGCGTCTGAGCGAGCTTTTAACAAAATTTTCCGAGCAAATCGGCGCGACGATGATTACCGGGCGCGCCGGAACGGGAAAAACGACGCTGGCGGCGGATTTTGCGCAAAATTACGATTCGGTCGCGTGGTTTCGTGTCGAATCATCGGACATCAACTGGAACGTTTTCGCCAGATATTTCGCCGAAAGCTTTAATCAAACAAATCTGAAAGCCGAAACCGGCGCCGAAAGCTCAGCGGAAATCGAGGTTTCGCCGTTTCTCGAAAATCTTTTTTCGCGGCTCGCCGAGTGCGACATTAAAAAGCCCGTTTTGATTGTTTTGGATGATGTTCATCATATTTTCGATGCCGTGTGGTTTGCCGAGTTTTTCAATTCGCTGCTCCATCTGCTCAACGAAAACACGCATCTGGTGCTGCTCGCGCGCAGCTCGCCCGCTTTTCCGCTCTGGCGTTTACGCTCGAAACAGGTTCTCGGCGTCGTCGACGAAGATTTGCTTTTATTTAATTGGACGGAAGCCAAAAAATTTCTGGCAGGTTACTGTTTAGCCGGTAAAACGGAGCAGGAAATTTTTAAAAAATCTTTCGGCAGAATCGGTAAATTAAAATCGCTGGCGGAAGCCGAGCCGGAAAAACAGATTTGGTGGTCAGACTAAGAAAAGACAAAAAGCAAAAGGCGGAATGCAAAATTAAAGGTTTAAAATTCAAGATTCAGAATGTAAGCGTCCTCTTTCGTTTTGCATTCTGCCTTTTGTCTTTTGCCTTGATGACGCGTTTTGCATTTTCGACGTTTACGTTATAATTCTCGCTAAATATTCACGCCCAGACACAATTTATCGAGAAACAAGAAATGCAGAAGCCAAATTTTTTTCTGCGGACAAAACTGCTTCCGCCGCGCTCGATTTCCGAATTGCTGGCGCGCCCGCGATTGACGGAAAAATTGCAGGCGAATCTCAACGCGCCGATAACGCTGGTCGCCGCTGACGCCGGCTGCGGCAAAACGACGCTCATCGCCGATTTTATTCGCAGCCAGACGCGGCAGACCGTCTGGTATCAGCTCGACCATACGGACGCCGACCCGTTTATTTTTCTCGGTTACATCTCG
>DASVRL010000220.1:0-17899 GCA_036388635.1 Pyrinomonadaceae bacterium | reverse complement strand
GCGATAGATTTTATCTTTCAATGCTCGGAAGGCATTCCGCGCCAGATCAACAATCTGTGCGACAACGCGATGCTTGCCGGATATGCCGCCGGCGAACAAATCATCAGCCGCGCCGTAATCGAGGAAGTCGCCGATAATCTGGATTTGCTGCCGCGCCGCGACCAGTTAATTTCCGGCGAGCAAAAAATCGAGAACATCAATTCGGCGCGCGTTCTGACGCCGGAAGCGCGCGAAGAACTTTGGAATCAGAAATCGCGCGTCGAGCCTTCAGCAAAACCGAAAATGTTTCAAACGGAAGCCAAAGCCGTGAACGGAACAAACGGCGCGGCGACCAACGGAAACAGAAACGGAAATGGAAACGGAGACGGAAAATACAAGCCGTTCGGTGATTTGGACGACGAAATCAATCTCGAAATCGGCGACACCGGCGCGTTTCATTAAAAAGTCCGAAAAATTAAACTTTCCCTGTTAAGGCAATCTCAAAGACCGATTCTTATCTCGGCGATTTCGATTTCCGTGTTGGCGAAACACAAAATTGATTTGTAAGTTCCGATTGGAATTTCCGTAAAAGAAAATTCGTTAAGGTCGCTCATTTCGACTTTCGATTCGGTTTCCTCAGATTGCAGAATGGCTTCGCCGCCGGTGAAACCGCAGAAAACCTGTCCTACTACGTTCCACGTCTCGCCGGTCTGCCGCATAAGCAAATTAATTTCCGCGTCGTCTGCCGTAAACCACATTTGCCGCTCGATTTCCGGCTGTTCCGAACGCAAACCGAAGGCAGCCATAAATAATGAGTTTTCGTTTCCGTAAATGGCTAAAATACGTTTCAAAAGCACAGGCTCTTCGAGCGCCGATTGTCTTTGGCGAAACAAATCAAGCGTGTTTTCGATAATATTTGATGGAACTTCTTCCATTCGGTCGCTTTTCATCACGCCGATAATCTTTTCCGCCTGCGCTTTCTGCACGGCACACGCTTGACAGACGAGCAGATGCCTCCCGATTTCCGCTTTCTCCGTATCCGAAAGCGCGCCGACTATAAAATCGGTCAAGCTTTCAAATTCAATATGGTGAGAGTTTTGCTTCATAATTTTACCTGACTCTCAAATTAGTATTTAAGAATTGGCTCCCGGTTTAACAGAGGTTAAACAATGTAAAAAAATACACTATTTGTTTAAATTATTCATTGCTTTCTGCAAACAACGCGCTCGCTGCGGTCCGATGCTTCCTTCGCTGATTCCCAAAACCGCGGCAATTTCCGAGTAGGGCGGCGGCGGTTCTTCGTAGAAAAGCATTTCCAGCAACTTGCGGCATTTTTCGTCAAGCGATTGAACCGCTATACGGACGCGGTTTTGCATCTCCATCTGCAATAAAACTTCATCCGGCAGCGGCATCGGGTCGGTTAGATTCACTACTTCGTCCGTTGCGTCTTCGCTTCCTGCCACAGCTTCCATTTGACGCAGTTTGGGCTGGTTCAAAAGACGAATGGTTTCGCGCCTGGCAGTTGTCACAA
Source organism: Pyrinomonadaceae bacterium (assembly GCA_036388635.1). Lineage (GTDB taxonomy): Bacteria > Acidobacteriota > Blastocatellia > Pyrinomonadales > Pyrinomonadaceae > JALZHR01. The sequence goes on along the minus strand of DASVRL010000220.1, from coordinate 16,389 downwards.
GCCACGCGTGAATTTGCGAAGGCTGTTTAATGCGGTCTAAATTTTCGACCAGCAGCGTAAAAACCTGTTGAAAAACTTCGCCCGAGATTTCTTCGTCAAAACCGGCACGGCGCGGAATAGCATAAATCACCCGCTGATACCGCTTGACCAGATTTTCCCACGACGCTGCGTCGCCTGCCCGGCAAGCCGCAATCAATTCCTCATCGCTTTTTTCCATCTAATCCTTTAACAAGTTGGGAAATAATTATCTTCGCTGCCTCGTAATACAAAATATAACGGCGTTTCAAAGATAGAAATACATAAGGCAATATATCACAAAACCTGCAACGCAATTTAGGCAATTTAATGAATCGGTTGATAATTAAAGTTCTGTCGGTTGGAAAATCATTCTGAATATCTATGGAACGCTAAAAAGCAACCTGAAAATGCAGAATCTAAGTCAGTATTATAAAGAATTAGATTCTCCTACTGATTACTTTTTGAGTTGATTTGAGCATCGGAAGAGGTCACATCAAAACGACGGAAGCCGCTATATTCGAAGGTAGCTTTGCCTCCAATCAATAGTTCGGGCGAGCCGTCGGCTCCGTCGCGTCCTCTGGTATAGGTGCTGATCGTAATTTGTTTGGGCGTGAGAATATCAAATCGGCTGTCGGCATAACTAAATTCAAACCTCCAGAAGGTTAGCGGCTTTGCCAGGGCAGGATGCTTCAGTATCAATTCCCGCTCCTCGCGCCAGAGCCGGGCAGTGTCTTTATCCAGCCAGAGTCGTCCCCGGTATTGCGGTTCGTAACCCTTCAATTTCTCCGGCAGCGAGAGTTTATTTTCCATCCCCGGAATTCTCGCAACCTGCTGATAATCAATTACTATTACGTCGCGCCCGGCTATCTGTTCGCGTCCCGTGATTGTAAAAAGAAAGGATGGAGTCAAGCTTTCTTCTAAGGGCAAGCCCTGGTTAAGCGTCGAGCCATAAGAGCTGGAGTTGAGGTCGTATCTCTTGCTCTCGCGATGAATGCGCTCCAGTTCTTTTTTTCTTGAGTCAGCCTTAGCCAGACGCTCGAATAGTTTCTCCGCTCGGCGGTCACGTTCCGTAACCGCCTTGCCATCGACCAGACGCACGTTTCTGTACTCTACCATGGCGGTGGCGGAGTCGTCCGTCTGGGATTGGTAGATGATTAAATCCGAGACCACTTCTCGCCGTCGCTTTACTGCGCCGTCGCTTCCGTATTCTTCTACCTTCTGGATCTCTTCAGCGGCGAGATCTTTGAAGCGCTCCTTGTATTCTCTTCTTCGGATACCGGCTTTGCTGATAAACTCTGCGGACGGCTTGCTCGAATCAGGCGTTTGCGGAGTCTGCTGGCTGAAGGCGGAGTCGGAACTCAGCAAAAAGAGCGTAATGACCAAAAATATAAATTGTTTCAGCATAATATGAAGCCGCGGTTTTAAATGAGAATTTGCGGGGAGTGCCCCAAGTTTACACCGGCACATTAGCGCGTAGCAAATTGATATGCTCAAATTAGAATTCTCATTATTGCCGTTTTTGAAACCCGATATATAAGCTGTAAAGCATCTCAAAAACGTATGTCTTTTGAGATGCTTTATTCGTTGATTTGGATGATTAAGACGGAAATCGAAAAATTGCGTTTACACAAAAAACAAGACAAACCGCGTCCTTGATTTATCCTTCGAACAGACTGCTTGAAGGAACGATTCTCAATCACGGTAGAGGCACTTATTCGCCATTACTGATCATTTAATCCCTTTCCATTGAGAATTTGCGGCATACATTTTTCAATTCTCGACTCGCGGGTTCTGGATTGTTTGGGTTGAGAAAAATAAAGAATGTAAGCTCTTTGCCGTCCCGGCGTCAATGCCTCAAAAGCAGTTTGCAGGGCGGGGATTTCATCTAATTTATCTTGAAATTCTTCGGGAACGGGTTCCGGATTCTTTTTAAAATTCACTTTCAAACCGGCTTTCTCCACTTCGACGGCTTCATTGATATAGGCTTTCAAGCTGGCTTCCATCTCCATTATTTCTCGAACATCGGTGAACCGAATCACGCGCCCCGCCTGCGTATTCTCCCCCGGTTTTTTTAGAATGCCATCGGCATCATTTAACAAGGCGCCTTTGAAAAAACTGATCGCACAATATTCGTTAAATGCACCTATTAAAAGTATGTTGCTTTTCTGAAACGTGTAACAGGGAACGCCCCACTTCAATTCTTCGGTCAGCCCGCAGTCAAGAATTATCATTCTCAATTTCTCCAATTCTTCCTGCCATTTATTGACTTTACAGCGCGGCGTATTCCCCAGCGGGCAACGCCCGCAGCCCGCCGCGAGATACACATCAACCTGACGATTCATTCTATTCATTTATTGATTAACTGATATTGATTGACTGAAATGATTTTCTGTCCGCGGGTCTGAAATACCACGACACCGCAGTCAGGGTCAGAAGCAGCAGCGAGGGAAATATTTCATTCACGGAATCACCCAGCGCGATATGCGAAAATACCGCCCCCGACATAGCGAAGAAAAAGCCTGCATAAGCCCATTCCTTGAGTCGTGGAAACTTAGGAATAAGCACTGCTGCAACGCCCAAAATTTTCCAGATGCCCAGTATGGTTAGAAAATAGACGGGATAGCCCAAATGCGTCATTTTAGCCGTTTCCTCTTCCGGTCTTAATAACTGAACTATTCCGGTGGAGAGCATTCCTAAGGCAAGCCAGACGGTAGAAATCCAATAGATGATTTTATTTCTCTTTGTCATAACGGGTTATTTTAATTTGCTGACGATGTCCTGCAATCGGTCATGTGCCATATTCAGCCCCTGCGCAAAGGGCAGCCGCAGCATCTGGTCTCTGTCTGCGACCGATCTAAATACCATATGCATATTGAGTTTGCTGGAGTCATCAGTTAGTTTTTCAAATTCCAGGAACTCAAGCTGGACGGGAAATGCCGTATTCTCCATTTCAAATGTCCGTATAATCTTCCGGTTCGGGCTAAACTCGTGGATTACGCCATTGAACCCGTATTTGTTTCCCTTTGGATCGGTCGTTTCAAATCGGTAACTGCCATGCTTTTTGCTTTCCAGTTTCAACACTTTCGTTCCCATCCATTGCTCGACAATGTCGGGTTCTGCGTACGCTTTAAAAAGCAGTTCCAGCGGCAAATCGAATTCCCTTGTAATCACTAATTCCTGTTTGCCGTCTTCGGCATCGATTTTTGTTTTTCGTTCCATTTCTTTCTATTTTTTTGATTTGTATTTTTTCATTACGGCTTCCAGTTTATTAAACCTGTCATCCCACATTTCGCGGAAAGGTTCGATAAAGTCGGCTATTTCCTTCATCTTTTCGGGATTTAAGTGATAGTAAATTTCTCTGCCGTTTTGCTCTTGTTCGAGCAATTCGCACTCGGTGAGTATTTGCAGGTGTTTTGAAACCGTCGGTCTTGCGGTATCAAAGTTTGAAGCTATCGCGCCCGCCGTCATAGACTGCGAGGCTACCAGCAAAAGTATAGTCCTTCTGGTCGGGTCGGCTATGGCTTGAAAAACGTCTCGTCTTAAGTTCATTGCGTAGCTATTTGACTACAAGTATACGTGAAGCCATTTAACTACGCAAATCGTTTCTGCCATTTTTCCAGCAAATGTTTTTGCGGGTCATCGGCTGGCAGTCCGAATTATTGCCAGCCGTTATTTTTCTAAAAGTCAGCCAGGTTATCCCACAAAAGTTGGTTGAGAGATGCCGACATTTTTCCCAACAGCCCAACAGTCGCGGCGCGGTCGGCGCGGACTGCTGGCAGGCGTCCGAGAATTTCGGCGCGGTCGGCGTGCGTTTGCCGATTCTTCATAAATTTACCTTAGTTTTACAAGGCTGGCGCGTTACATCAAGCCTTTTTGTTTTTTCTCGATGACTTTATCGTTTTCAAAATGAAGGTCGATATATTGACTGAAATCCGGCACCGCCCATTTAAAAATGGTTGTTTCGCGGTCGCCGGCTTTCACGCTTGAGGTTTGCATTCCCGCGTCGCCGAAAATTTCGACTGCTTCGCGGTAACTCATCCCGATTTTGATTCGGTCGAAATTAACTTTCGTCACCGTTTTGGCAGCCGGATTATTCGCCGGTTTGTAATGTGCCGGGTCTTCCGAATCGTGATTTTCGAGCGATTCGATGCGTCTCGGTTCGGTTTTAATTTCAGGCGTTCGGCTGGCGACATCAGATGCGTTGTTCGCCGCCGAGCCATTTTGCGTGACGACGTTTTTTTGCGAAGCGCATCCGATAAACGCAGCAGCGGCGAGAATTAAAAACAAAGCCGGTATATTTCCCGGACGAATGATTTCAAATAATTTTTTCATAAAATCTCCTTTATCAATCGATCTCCGTCGAGGCTTTTTCTGTTTTATCTTTTAATGGTTTTCTTTAAATCTTCTTTAAATCTGATTTGTTTAAAAATGTCTCCGGAGTCAGGAGCTACTGTCAGCCGGATGTCTATAATTTTTCACACCTGGCGACGTAACTCCTGACCTTTAGCCGTTACTGCACGGCGGGCAGAAATTGAGCGATGATATATAACCAAAAAATTATTGCTACCGTCATAATTTGCCGTTCCTCCTTTAAATAAATTTTTAACTCTGCGGGAATAAGCGCCGCCCGTTGCCGTTTAAAGCCGCTCAAATCTTCGGTAAATTGTTTAATCGGCGGCGGTAAAATCAATTTCGCTCATCTCTTCGGCGACATTCAAAACCACTGTCGGCTGGGCGAAGGTAAAGCGTTTCGCCTGCACGCTGAGGATGACGGTTTGTCCGGCGGTAATCTGGTCGAAACGGTAATAACCGAAGCTGCTCGTCAGAATTGTCCGGCTCGCGCCGCTGCCGTCCGTCAATGTGACCTGAACATTGCGAATGCCGCTGCCCGTTGCCGTTAAGACCCGCCCGGTGATTGAAACCATGGCGGCAGTCGGCGCGAGCGGAGCGGCAGTCCAGAAGCCGTTTTGCAAATTAAAACCGGAAGCGCCCGGACGAATTCCGGCGGCGGCTTGACCGATTGTTCCGGCGATGGTGAAATTTCCGCCCGTCGAATTTGAGCTGCCGCCGCCGGCAATTACCGTTTGTTCGAGCTTGAAACCGCCGCCGCTGCTGACCTGCGCGCTGCCGGCGGTGACGCCGCCCGCGAAAACCGCCAAAGCGAATATGAATGCGAATAAATTTTTCATTTTTTTTCTCCTTTTCGATTAAAGACCGCCGACGGCGGGAATTTGCAGCGGCGGCGGCGCGGGAACGACAACGTCATTCGACGGCGGCGGCACGTCCAAAGGATTTTGCAGCGGAACGAACAACGCCGTTTTCGCAAACGCTTCGGGTTCTTCGTAAGACACAATCCAGTTCAGCCACGCCAGCGTGTAAACCGTGTCCGACAGCGAGCCGTAAAAAGAATCTTTGTCGCGGATGCGGTCAACGCGGTTATCGGCTTGAATCGGATAACCGCTAAGCATAATGTCGACTTGAAATTTCAAAATCCAGTTCTGCGTAATGCCGCCGTAAATTCCGTCAACCTTCATCAAGCCTTTCGGCACGGCAGCGCGCGGCTGGCAGTTTTTGTAACGCCAGTCGAGCAGATATTGGACGAGCATCACGTCTTCGCGTTTGTTCGGCGCATTTTTCCCGACCGCGTGAGCGACATTGTAAAAAACCGGGAAAGTTTCAGCCGTATCGATGTATCCCATAATTAAAATTGCTCCTTATTTTTATTAATTTTTAACTGCCGGATGTTCTGGATTCGGCTTGTCCAGCCATTCCTGAAGGAGTGTTTCAATAATTGCCGCAGACTGATAACGTGGCTGACAAAAACTACCGGAACGATAATCGCGGGCAGCCAAATGAACGGAAAATACAATACGCCGCGATTCGGCTGGTCGAAAGCGAACTGCTGAAACGGAGTTTCGAGCGACAAAACGGCGTTTGTTAAAATGTTTAAAAGCAAACCGAGCGCGAGCAGATTCCAGCCAAGCAAAAGCGGGCGATTGACATTGCCGCCGCGAAAAGCCAGCCAGGCGACGAGCGGCGCGGTCAATCCGGAAAGAATGTCGAGATTTCTGCCTTCGAAAGTCATCAGCTGCGGGATTTGTCCTTCTCTGGCGAGCGACAGTAAAATAATCTCGACCGGCACTCTGATGACCGACAAAAGCGTCAGAATTTGAAGCGATTGAATCGGAATATCACGGCGGGCGCAGGCAAAATACAAAACAAGAAGAATAACGGTCGTCGGCAATAATCCGAGAAAAAACCGGGACGGAATCGTCTGCACGAGATAAAATCCATTAAAAGCCAGCCACGCGTGAACGGCGAGCAAAAAAACTAAAACCACTGCGGTCAGCAAAAAAAAGGTCTTTTGCCCCGTTTTCCAGACGGCGTGCAGATAAAAAATAACCGTCGAAATTGTCACCGCCGCGAAAGACCAAATTATATAAGCCGAAAGATTTTCAATCATAAAAATAAAACTCCCTTTACCGGCAAATCTCCGCCTGCGGATTTTGCGAACAGACGAGCGTTTTCAAAAGCTGGATTTGCTGTTTTAAGGATTCGATTTGCGCTTGCTGTTCCTTGACGGCGTTCAATAAAACGACGCCGATGCGGTCGTATTTCACGCCTTCGACCTGCCCGTTTTTATAGGTGACGAGCAGCGGTTCGACTTCGGCGACTTCTTCGGCGACCAAGCCTAAATCGTGTTTTCCGCTCGATTTCCAATCGAAAGTAACCGGATTCAGGCGATTGATTAAACTCAAGCCGGACGCGAAAGGCAGGATATTGGTTTTGTAGCGCCGGCTCGACGAGCAATCGGCGATGACGCCGCCGCTGCGACAGATTGAAATGTCGCCGCCGTCCTTAAAATACGGGTCGATGTAGCCGTAAACGATCAACCCGACATCGTCATTGTCGGGCGCGTAAATCGTGGCTCCGCGACTAATAAACGCGTCGCCCTGAATATAAACTCTCGTCGCGGGCGTGCCGACCACGACCGAATTGCTGTAAAAGACTGAAGCGCCCGCGCCGATGGCGACCGCATTGGAAATGGGAGTTTGTTGGACTTCGCAATTCACGCCCGCGTTATAACCGACAAAAGTGTTATTGCTTCCGATACAGCCGCCGTTTGCGTTGCCGGCGCTGAAGCCGATAAAAGTGTTGTTGTCGCTGCTGATATTCGCGCCGCCCGCGTTTGCGCCGAAAAATGTGTTTTGAAAGCCGGTCGTATTCGCGCCGCCCGCGTTGCGCCCGACGAAGGTGTTGAAAAAGCCGGTCGTATTTACCAATCCGCTTTCGCGCCCGACGAAGGTGTTGCTGCTGCCCGTCGTGTTGGCGAAACCGGCTGACCTGCCGAAAAACGAGTTGAGATTGCCGGTCGTGTTCGTCACGCCCGCGCCGCTGCCGACAAACGAATTTTCCGCTCCCGTCGTGTTGTTAGCTCCGGCAAGACTGCCGAAAAAGGAATTTTGCGAGCCGCTCGTGTTGTCGAAGCCCGCGTTGCGCCCGAAAAACGAATTGTTGATGCCCGTGTTATTAGTTCCTGCTCCGAAGCCCGTGAAAGTATTGTTCGTTCCCGTCACGCTCAAGACGCGGCTGTTGCCGATGTTGTATTGCGTCGCCGAATTGACGACGTTGCCCGAAAGCGTTCCGCCCGTCGTGCCGTTGCCGGAAATATTAAAGTTTGCCGCCGATTGCGTTGAATTTGTATTTTGAATATAAAATCCGCTGCCCGCCGTCGGGTTGCGGTCGTCGCCGAGCCGCGAATCATTGGTCTGAACGTATTGATTCGCCGCGATGCCGCCTAAATTGTTTGAATTATTGGCGGTTTCCGCCGTGTTTGCGTTTAAGGATTTCACCGCATAGGGCGCGCTCGTCACCGGCTGACGCGGCGTCAGAGCGACATAGGCATTGGTCGTCGTCGAAAAGACGCTGACTTGCAGAAAACGGCTTGCGCCGGAAAACGAATTTGCGCCGAAATCCAGACTGACGGTGAAAATCCCGCTCGTGACCTGGACCGTTTGATTGGTTATCGTCGCGCCGATTTGATTGCCGCCCGCATCGAACAAAGCGAACTGCATTTGATAAATTCCGCTGGTCGGCTGCGTTTGACTCGAATCGGTAAAACGCCCTTGATAAGTAAAATCGGTCGTTTGCCCGAGCGCCGCGCCGAAACACGCGAAACATAAGATAGAACTCAAGATTGTATTTTTGATTAATTGTCTGACTTTCATAATTTTTCTCCTTTAAATTAAATTCAGCCGCCCGTCTCCGAGAGGCGATTCCCGTTATCCGAGCCGCCGCAGACGAGCAGCGCGCCGTCTTCCGTTTCGATAAAATGACAATCGCCGTTTTCGATTCGCCGGTAAACGACGCGCGCCGTTGTGTTTTGGCGGCGGGCAAATTCTTCGGGCGAGAGCATCCGCGTTTCGATTCCGCATTGCTTGCACCGCACGAAAATCGGCGGCGCGGGCTGATGAATAATCGTTTTCCGCCAGGTCTCGACCGTAATCATTTTTGTCGTCTTACTTTTCATATTTTCCGCAATCGCTTTGGTCTCCGCTTTCGACATCTGTTAAAATCGCCCTCGAAGAATCCGCCGAAAGGCTTTTGCCGCAGGCGTTTTTGCGCCCGATGTAAACGAGTTTCGGCGAGAGCGTTCCGAAAAATCTTTAATTCGGCGCGGAATTTTTCCGAATTATTCCGAAGACCGGTAAATACAGCCTTTGACGCAGAAAAAATTTAAATTTGATGAGTTCGAACTCGACGTTTTAAAGCGCCAATTAAAGCGCGAAGGCGACGTTGTGCCGCTTAATCCGAAAGCTTTCGATTTGCTTTTCGCGCTGGTCGAAAACAACGGCAAGCTCCTTTCGAAGGACGATTTACTCGGTCTCGTCTGGGAAGACCAGATTGTCGAGGAATCGAATCTGACGGTGAATATGTCGGCGATTCGCCGCGCGTTGGGAGAAAAGGCGAGCCAGCCGCGTTTTATTACGACCGTTTCCGGACAGGGCTATCGTTTTGTCGGCGACGTGTGCGAATCCGGCGGGCAAGCGGAAGAGACAATCATCGAAAGCCGCACTCTGGCGCGAATCGTCGTCGAAGAAGAGATTGAGACGGATGAGAAAACCAACGAAATTTTTCCGTTCGAGAAGCGCGTCGGTTTGACGCCCGCGCCCGAATCGTTTTTCAAAACTAATCGCCCGGCAATCGCCGGTTCGATTTTGATTTTGGCGTTAATTTTAGGAACCGGCGGTTATTTGTGGCAAAAAGGAACCGCGAAAAGTTCCGCGCCTTGGCAGGCGATTTCGATGAAACGCCTGACAAATCTCGGCAACGTCACCAACGCCGCGCTCTCGCCCGACGGCAAACTTTTCGCCTACACTTTGCAGGAAAAAGACGGGCAGCGAAGTCTCTGGCTCGGTCACGCGGACGGCGGCGGCGAAAACGTCAATCTGCGTCCGGCGGCGGAAGTCACGATTCAGGGAATCGCTTTCGCGCCCGACGGCGCAAGCGTTTTCTACATCATCGCCAGCGACGAATTCGAGCGCGGCGCGCTTTTCAAAATGCGCGTCTTCGGCGGCGCGCCCGAAAAAATTCGTGAAAACGTCGAAAATTTTATCGCCTTCTCGCCTGACGGGAAACAGTACGCCTTTGTCCGCAACGATCGCGAAAATCGTAAATCGTCTTTAATGGTCGCCGAAACCGCCGGCGGCGCGAGCGAGCGCGAAATCGCTTCGCGTCCGATCGGACTTTCTTTTGTCTCGACCAGTCCGGCTTGGTCGCCCGACGGCAAACAAATCGCCGCCAGCGCCATCGCCGACGAAAGCGCGAGCACGAATGAAATTTTTACCGTCACGGTCGAAGGCGGCTCGCTTAAATCCGTGACCAGTCTCGGATGGAACGGCATCCGCGCGCTCGTCTGGACAAAGGACGGAAGCGGTTTATACAGCGTCGCGGGCGCGCAGGACGCGCGCTGGGAATCACAAATCTGGTACATTTCTTATCCGCAGGGCGAAGCCCGTCGCGTCGTTTCCGACTTAAACGTCTACGGCGCGGTGCTCGGCTTAGCGCCGTCGGGCAACGGCTTGCTCGTTTTGCAGGCACAGCATTATTCGAATATCTGGGTTGCGCCCGCCGATAATTTCGGTGCGGCAAAACAAATTACATTCGAACTTTTGGGCAGGAAAAGCGGCTGGGACGCGCTCGAATGGACGGCTGAAGGTCGCATCGCTTACACCGCTTTCAGCGACGCGAGCGAAACCGTCTGGCTGATGGAGGCGGACGGGAAAAATCAGAAACAAATCATTCCCGAAGGTCGCACAAACAGCCACCAGAGCTTTTCCGCCGACGGGCAAAAAATGGTTTTCGATTCGAATCGCGGCGGCGGTTGGGAAATCTGGACGGCAGGCGGCGACGGCTCAAATATGCGACCGCTGACGACGGGCAGCAAAAATTCGCAGCCGCATATCTCGCCCGACGGCAATTGGGTCGTCTATCGTTCGACGCGCGACGATGCCGGTAAATTATGGCGCGTTGCAGCGAGCGGCGGAGAGCCGTCGCAATTAACCGAAAATCCGGCGAGCTGGGCGCGATTTTCGCCCGACGGTAAATTTATCGCCTGTCTTTATCGAACAACAGATGAAAAAATAAAGCTCGCCGTTCTCGATTCCGAAACGGGACAGCCCGTCCGCCTTTTCGATATTCCGCAATCCGCCAACTTTAACAACGGAATTCGCTGGATGCCCGACGGCGCAAGCCTCACGTATCGAGATTGGAACAACGGCATCTGGCGGCAAAGTCTGGAAGGCGGCGAACCGAAAAGATTGGCGGGTTTGCCCGAAGAAAAACTTTACGCTTACGGTTGGTCGCCGGACGGCAAACAGTTTGCCTTTACGCGCGGCACGGAAATCCGCGACGTAGTTCTGATTAGCGGAACCAGATAAGAGCATTTTCAAAAAAGCTAATAATCTTTAATAAAAATATTATCCGAATCGGTGCGAGAAAACCATCGAAAGAAAAATCTCTATAATTTTGATGGCGCGAAAGGCTATTTGGCGTAAAATCGAAGAATGAAGGATAAAGTTTTCGCTTCCTTCTTTTTCAACGCCATTATTCGATTATTGAAATTTATGAAATTATTCTATTTTGTTGCAGCATTGCTTGTTTTTTGTGTTTCCGCGTATTCATTCGATGAATCCGCCGCCGCCTCAAATCAAGCTCGCGTTAAAGCTAAAAAAATCATTACCGGCGCGGAACAGTCCGATGAATATCTGCCTTATTTGAAAGGCAAGCGAGTCGGGATTCTGGCTAATCAGACGACAATTACCGGCGACGGCAAACATCTGGTGGATTTTTTGTTGTCGAAAGGCATCAACGTCGTCAAAGTCTTCGGACCGGAACACGGCTTTCGCGGCAACGCCAGCGCCGGAGTCAAAGTCGCCGACGAGCGAGACCCGGCGACGGGAATAAAAATAATTTCCCTTTACGGCACGAAAAAAAAACCGACTCGCGAAGACCTCGCCGATGTTGACGTCATGATTTACGACGTGCAGGATGTCGGAGTCCGGTTTTACACGAACATCAATGTTCTCAGAGACATTATGGAATCGTGCGCCGAATTTAAAAAGGAATTAATCATTTTAGACCGCCCGAATCCGAACGGATATTTGATTGACGGACCCATTTTGGATATGAGCCTGAAATCGGGAATCGGACAGTTTCCGGTTCCGATTGCACACGGGCTGACGATTGCCGAATTCGCGCAAATGATAAACGGCGAAGGCTGGCTGGCTGATAAAGCCGTTGCCAAATTGAAAATAGTCAAAGTGCGCAATTACAGTCACGATATGGAATATGTTTTGCCAGTGAAACCTTCACCGAATCTGAACACGCAGCAAAGCGTGATGCTGTATCCTTCGACCTGCCTGTTTGAAGGCACGATTCTGAATCACGGCAGAGGCACCTTTTCGCCGTTTGCCGTTTTGGGCAGTCCTTTGTTGAAAGGCAAATATGATTTTTCTTTTACGCCGGTCGGCATTCCCGGAATGAGCGAAACGCCTTTGCATATGAACGAGGTTTGTTACGGCTTGGACTTGAGAAATTACGATGTGAAAGAATTGCGCAAATCTAAGAAACTAAATCTGAAATGGATGATGGAGCTTTACCGGGCGTATCCGGAAAAGGAAAAATTCTTTGACAAAAGCTTCAGCAAACAAATCAATGACATCGACAAGCTAGCTGGAACCAGAGATTTCAAAGAACAAATCAAAGCGGGAAAAACAGAAGAAGAAATCAGAAGAAGCTGGGAGCCGGGACTGTCGAATTACAAAAAAACTCGTCAAAAATATTTGCTGTATAAATAGTGCGCTTCAGCGGCAATTCTAGAAGATTGTAACTTTAGTTTTGTCAGATTCGAAAATTATTCAAAGGCGGTTGAAAATAACTGCCGCGAGCAGACATTCTTATCCTTAGAATTGATTTAACTAAATATATTTAAATTACTTTCTTCAATCTAAAAGAAAATTTCCTGTCTATTTTTCATAAATTAAAAAAAATATTGACAGGTAAAATTAACCTGTGATAGCTTCTATCAACCGACGACATAATAGTTTTGCGGAAATGCTCAACGAGAGTAATTAAAGTGCATTGTCCGGTAAAAGATAAGCGAAGACCAAATTCAACGGAAGTTGAAATAAGGACAATTTGAATCGTAAATTTACGATTCAAATATTTATTGAATTCCGGTCTGGAACTTAATCATCGGTTTTAATTATCAAGAGTCAACGAACTGTTAAAACTGTCACCGAGATAATAAAAATCTATGAAGTAAAAAATCGTTGCGTCGAATAATTCCTGCAATCTTATAAAAGAATTCAATTTCAGAAAAATAAGCGACTAAAAGAAAGCAGATTAGACCCAATCTGTGATTGGCGCAGTCTTTGATTGATGCCAAGTTTCGAGCAAAAAAATATCTTCTATGAACAAAATCAAAACTAATTTAGGTGCTACTACCAATATTCTCTACGGTTATAATGCGGATTGGCTTTCGCCGAAACAAGGCAACAACGCGCTGTTTCCGCCCGCAAAGAAAGCGCTCTCTACGACCAAGGCGGAACCGGCTCAAACAGGCAATTGGGATTTCCCGGAGATAATATTGCACGATACCGCCCAATCATTGCTCGATTCGCTGCTGCCCTACGAAATTGAAGATCCATCCGACGGCATCGACGGTCCGAAAGCGCCTGCCGGTCCCTTACTCATCGATGATGCCAACCGTGTTGAAGCGATTAAAAAACTCTCCGCTACGTTAGGAGTGGATTTAGGGAAAAGCGGTCAGGGCTACGCGTTGGTTAAGCTCACCCGGATTGATGGAGAGGCGGTACACGAGAGTCAGGAAATGGGCGTCTTGATACACCCGAACCCTTCTAAGATACCGGAAAATTTGGGCGTCTCCAAACAATTTAAAAAAGCGATGAGCGCCCTGACCCGGTTTAAGCGGCGCGATGAATTTACGCCCAGCGATATTACGCCGAAAATCGCCAATGAGTATCTGAACTTTTTTGCGGAGCAGGGAACGCACTACGTTTCTTCGATGGTGCTCGGCGATGTAATCTTTCAAGTGTTCGCCATGCCGGAGGCGCGTTTCGAGCGGGTTAAAGAAATCTACGCCGCTCACCCCGATAAGCTCAAAGGACAGCAAGCCGTGTTATTTCGAGTATATACGACGGATGCCAATACCGGCGCTTTCGGTTATGTCAGCGAATACGGCAAAATACTGGATTTCAGTTTGAGCGAAACGCTGGCGAAAGCCATCGCCGAGGGCGAATGGAGAGAACCGCTCTACGCGGAAACCAACAGCATTTTCGCCGTGTATGATATTAATTCCAAGGTTAATCCCGAAGTCCTGGCTCAGGATTATACGAGTGTCAGCTCGATACTGACGCGTCTGACATCCTTAACGCTTTATGCCGAACACAACCGCAAGGAAATCTGGCGCCGGGTACTGGAAGGCGGTTTGGTTCAAAAATACCAATCGGCGATCGACCCGAATTTTTTCCCGTATTGTCCGTACGACCTTGCCAGACAACTGCGCCAAAGCGAGCTGCCGGGATTTCTCTCGACGATTGCGACGCCCTACGTCAATACATATAAAGCCGGATTAGACCTGGCGACGCTTGAATTCGTCGCCGCCGAAGAGGTGAAAGATTTCACGCTCTACACGAATTATCTTTATACCACCGATTCAAGGGACATTCCGATTCCGGGCGATAATGTTCTGATTGCCGGTCAGGTCGTCAATCTTGAGGCAAGTCGAATCACTACGAAATTAATACTTCGCGATAGAGCGTTTGACTCCGTATCGTTTGCCACGCAGCAGTTCTACGGCGCTTTGCAGTTTGAAAATGAGTCCGGCGATAAGCGCTTTACGGTCGTGGACGGTCTAAAGTATGTCAGCAACGATAAAGGTCCCGCCGGTCGGGCATACGTCCAGGTGGATGGTGATTTTCGCGGCGCTCCGCCGCCGGACGCGCTCAATAAACTTAAAAGCAGCCTGGAGTATAACTACGCTTACGCCGAGAGTAATCTGAACGCATTTGCGCGCGGTAAACTGACGCTGTTAGCCGAGTTTCTCTACCAAAGCATGCAATGGATTACGGAAATAATCCCTGCCGGCACCGACGATTTTCAATTGCTCAGCCTTCGAGTGCGGGCACTGGACATGGCGCATATCGAAAATAATACGGCGCTCGGAGCTTTCGTCCCTATCCTGCCGTACACCGATTATCAAAAACAAATTGACGGTATCCTCGGCTATATCAGTGAAATCGACAGGACGATCGACCGCTACCATAACGATATCGGGCTGCGGAAAACGCAGGAGCTGATCATCAATGTCGGCAAGGACTTAAACAAAAATATTATCGAATCGGGCAAATTGCTGGAGGGCTATGTTAATGCGAGCATCGCGCAGCAGCAGGCTCTGTCGGGCTATTACTCTTCGATTGTCGAACAAAAACAAGCGGAACAAAAAAAGCAGGAGAACACGGTCGACGAGCTTCGCGCCCAGCTCAATAGCGGTCAAGCCGAAGTAAATACGGCGGTGGAGAATTTCAAGCAAGCCCTCAAAGACTGGCAGACAATGGAACAGATTAAATTTGCTCTGACCGTCGCCACGGAAATATTTACTCTCGGCACCAGTATCCTGATTCCCTCAAGCTCCATCACCGCCGTAAAGGATCTGGGAGCGCTCGCGCAGGGAATACAAAAATTTCTGAATGTCTCGAATGCCACCTGGAAATTATTCGAGGACAGCAAAGCCGGCGTCGACAAATTTAAGGAAGCGCAAAAAACCTTCGACGAGATTTCCGGAGTTTTGTCGGCGAATATTGCCTGGGATGAGATGAGCATCAAGATGGATGCCGTATTATCAACCGCACCAGCTGATCCAAAAGTCAATCTCAGAAAAGCAGAGCTTAACGCCGCTTTCAAAACGTATGTGCTGAAAGGGAAAGGCTACGCCTCGGCGATGTCGAGCGTGCAGCAGACCGCCCGCGATATTTATAACAACCAGCAACAGAAGAATTTGCTGGAAGACCAGATAAAGCGGATGAAGGAACTGAACACGAACCTGAATCCCGCCAAAATCGGTGGGCTCGATAAAAACAAGATTGACTTGATCGGGCTGACCGGAAGTCTGAGCGTGGTCCGCTCGCAAATGCTGGGCGTGTTGTCGAAAACATTTATTCTGCAAGACCAATCGCTGCAATATACATTTCTGCAGCCGGCGACGCCGATCGATTCATTCGACGTGCTCGGAATACGAGGCGCGTTGGTTAAACAACAATCAAATACGCTGATTGCCAGCGCCGCGCTGAAGCAGTATCAGAAAACAACGACCACGCCGATTAAAATAGAAGTTGAAATACCGGTCGAACAGCTCCGAAACGGCGCTATTTACCAATTCTACCTGCAGCCCGACGTATCCGAATTCCGTATATACGTCGACGCGCGGGTCAAATCAATGGTCGCCAAAATCGACGGCGTCACCGGCACCGGGAGCGGTGATTATCTGCTTAATGTGGCATATACCGGGCGACCGTTTTATGACCGCAACTATAATCGCGACATATTGACTTTTAATACCCTGCAAAGACAACGAACATACGAATACGAGGTCGAGGGCAACAAACCTAAGTTTTCCGATCACGGTCAAAGCTGGTCGGAAGGCGTCAGTCCGATTACGCCGTTTTCGGTGTGGGAAATTTCACTGCCCGATACGAGTAAAAATAAAGAAATTACTTTCGACGGCTTGATTGCGAAAGTGACCTTGAGTTTTGTTTTGGAAGCCCGCATTCACGATACCGACAAAGCCTT
>DASVRL010000219.1:0-10283 GCA_036388635.1 Pyrinomonadaceae bacterium | reverse complement strand
GGTCTGAAGGGCGTCGATTCATATCTGGCGATTTATTTCGAACGCAAGAACGGCGACAAAATGATGAACACCAACCCGACTTATGCCAGCAAAAACGGTCAGCTAGCCGTCTTCAAGAGCCTGAAGCCGGGCTACGAGCCGACCGTCTACGAAGACGCGCAGCTTTTTCTGCCTTATGAAGAAATCAAAATCGGCAAAGGCGTCTTTGATTTGAAGATGGACATCGACCTGATTTACAAAAACGGCGATTTGTTCCAGCACCTGGACTTTTACGAATTCGTTTTCCGCCGACAGCAGTAAACGGCAAATTAAAAACAGCAGTAAAATGCAAAATAAAAAAGGCGAGAATTTACGGCTTCTCGCCTTTTTTATTTTCCAATCAAAATGCGGACGAGAAGAATCGAACTTCCACTCCCTCACGAGAACAGGCTTCTGAGACCTGCGCGTCTACCAGTTCCGCCACGTCCGCGCAAAAAGAAACTATACAATTTCAGACGGGTGTATGACAAGTTGCCGCGCATCGTAAATCGTGAAACGCAGTCGAAAGCGTTTTACGATTTACGATTTTACGCCGTTTCTTTTATCATCTAATCAATGACGGAAAATTTGGCGGAGCGGCTCGGAAAAGTTAAAAAACAAATCGCCGCGGCGGCGCAAAAAACGGGCAGAAGCGCGGCGGAAATCACTCTGATTGCCGTCAGCAAAACTCATCCGGCGGCGGTTTTGCTTGAGGCAATCGCGGCGGGCGCGAGCGCTTTGGGCGAAAATAAAGTTCAGGAAGCCGAAGGGAAAATCCCGGAAATCGGGCGCGAAAAAGCGGAGTGGCATCTCATCGGGCATCTGCAATCGAACAAGGCGCGCAAAGCCGCCAGGCTTTTCGACGCGATTCACACGCTCGATTCAATCGAACTCGCCGCGCGTCTGGAACGTATCTGTATTGAAGAAAATGTTTCGGCGCTTTCGGTTTTCGTACAGGTCGATTTGGCGCGCGAAGCGACCAAGTCGGGAATCGACGAAAAGGATTTGCCGCAATTAATCGAATATCTGCGCGCGTGCCGGCATCTAAGGCTTGAAGGCTTGATGGTCTTGCCGCCATTTTTTGAAGATGTCGAACGGGTTCGACCGTTTTTCGCCGGCTTGCGCGGCTTGCGCGACCGGCTTTTGCCCGAAGGAAAGCTCTCGATGGGGATGAGCCACGATTTTGAAGCGGCGATTGAAGAAGGCGCGACGCACGTTCGCGTCGGGACGGCGATTTTCGGCGAGAGAAATTACACGAATCGCTGAAAAAAGTTTATCGAAATTATGTTAACGAGATTGATTTATCCGATTATCAGCACCGTCGTTTTTTATGCGATGTTAATTTTCATCGCGCTTTTGACGCTGCGCCTGATTTTTAATTATTCCGACCCGAATCCTTTCGGCAAAATCGGCAGATTTTCCTATCAACTGAAAAAGCGAACCGACCGTTTTGTTTATCCGGCGGCGCGCTTTCTAGCCAATTTTCGCCTCGACACGCGGCTCGCGCCAATCGTCACGATTTTGATTTCCGCGCTGCTGGCTTATTTCGCGCTGCAAATTATCGGCAACGCGTTTTTTATTATCGACGTTCTCAAAGAGGGAATAACGAACGGAAACATTCAATGGATAATCGGAATCCTGCTTTACGCCGTGCTCAGCATTTACGTTTTGTTGATTTTTATCCGCTTTATTTCGTCCTGGTTTGTGTTTACCAAAAATACGTTTTTCGGGTTTGTCAAAAGAGTCACCGACCCGGTTTTGATTCCTTTTCAACGGCTGATTCCGCCCATCGGAATGTTTGATATTTCGGCGATGATTCTTTTGATTTTAATACAACTGCTGCAAGTAATGGTTTTGCGCGTGTTTGGTATTTCTTGATTCAACTGGCAGAAAAAAATAACGCGCTGGTTTTTACCGTCAAAGTGGTGCCGCGCGCTTCGAAAAGCGAAATCGTCGGACTTTACGACGGCGCGCTGAAAATTCGCCTCGCTTCGCCGCCGGTCGACGGCGCGGCAAACGCCGAACTCGTCAAGCTTTTGTCAAAGACGCTCGGCGTTTCCAAAAGCGCGGTCGAAATCCTGAGCGGTCAGAGCGCCAGAACGAAACAGGTAAAAATTTCGGGCGTAAAGGCAAAGGATTTTTTGAAGATAGCCGGCGTTTAAAGCTCTTAACGACAAGTTTTTTCGTCAAATAACAGATTAAGAAAACGCAAAGGGCGGCGGCTGAAATTTCAAGCGTAAAAAATAAAATCAGCGCTCGCGCGTCCAGATTCTGCGGGTTTTGAATGGTTGTCCCGACGCATAAAAAAATTACGAATAAGCCCAAAAATCCGATTATCAATACGGTTAATTCTTTCGACATACGGCTTCCTCTCATTGTTTCGCTTTGATTAAAACACGCGCAGGTGACAACCGTGTGACAAAAGCGCCAGTTGCGCGGCTTTTTTTCGGCGTGCTATATTGCCTTTTTCACTAATTCTTAAAATTCAGTCAATAAAGAGGAAAAACAAGAATGTCGGGACATTCCAAGTGGCATACTATCAAGCACAAAAAAGGCGCGCTCGACGCCAAGCGCGGCAAAATTTTTACCAAATTGATTAAGGAAATCACGGTCGCGGCTCGGACGGGCGGAACCGGCGACGTCGACGCCAACGCGCGTTTGCGCAAGGCGGTCAACGATGCGAAAGCGCAAAATATGCCGATCGACACGATTACGCGCGCCATCAAACGCGGCACGGGCGAGCTGGAAGGCGTCAATTACGAAGAAATCACGTATGAAGGCTACGGCGTCGGCGGCGTCGCCGTGATGGTCGAAACGATGACCGACAACCGCAACCGGACGGTCGCCGAACTGCGTCACCTGTTCTCGAAAAACGGCGGAAACTTAGGCGAATCCGGCTCGGTCGCCTGGATGTTCGACAAAAAAGGCTACATCGTCGTGGACAAAGACGCGAAAGCCGAAGACGAGCTTTTTGAAATCGCTCTGGAAGCGGGCGCCGACGATATGCAGACGGAAGGCGACGTTTTTGAAATCTACACCGCGCCGGAAAACTTCGAAGCCGTCAACGAAGCGATAAAAGCGGCGGGCATCGAGCCGCAGGCGGCGGAAGTCTCGATGATTCCGCAAAACTACACCGCGCTGGAAGGCGCGGACGCCAAACAGATGCTCAAGCTTTACGAAGCGCTCGACGACCACGACGACGTGCAGAAAGTCTATGCCAACTTCGATATTGACGAATCGGAAATGGAATAAGACGTAATAATTGATAAGAAAATCTCTCGTTAAAATTGCTCGCGCGAAATCTGTGCGAAAGGAAACAGCACGAGAAATTTTCGCCGGCTTGAAATTTGGAAACAGTCGCCCGTATTAACACGAAATGTATATTAAGCGACAAAGATTTTCTCGAAAGAAGAGCTTTTTTTCTTAACGAATCAAATATGCCGGACAATTTTCCGTGTTCGGAGGCGTTTGATTGGAGATTCCTATATTCTAGCAAATAAAAGAGATAGGTGTTTTCGGGAGTTGCGCTAAGCTTTTCTTTTAATGTTGGCTGTCAGATTTTATCAACAAAAGACTTAAAATCTATTGACGAAAGAAAATATTTGGAGTTAAATTATAATGTTGATAAAATCGAACGACAGCTTTCCCGTTAATTGCGTCTTACGTACTAAGAAATGAAAGTTTTAGGCATTGACCCGGGAAGCGAGACGCTCGGTTGGGGCGTGGTCGAAGGCGTCGGATTGAAATATAATCTGGTCGATTTCGGCACGGTCAAATCCAGTCCGCGCGAAGCGTTTTCCAAACGGCTTTTAAAGGTCTACACCGGCGTTTCGGAAGTGATTCAAAAATTTCAGCCCGACGTGATTTCGGTCGAAGAAGTGTTTTACGCGGTCAATGTCAACGTCGTTTTAAAGCTCGGACAAGTCAGGGGCGTGGTGCTTCTCGCAGGTGAGCAAAATAATCTGGAGATTGCCGAATACAGCCCGCGCCTTGTCAAACAAACGGTGGTCGGCTACGGAAACGCCGAAAAACACCAGGTTCAGGAAATGGTTCGCGTGCTTTTGCGTCTTCAAAAAGCGCCCGCGCCGCACGACGCCGCCGACGCGTTGGCGATTGCCATCTGTCATTTTCATCACGCCGGCGTGCAGGACAAAATCAAAAATGCGAAATTGAAGCTCAGGCGTTAAACGATTTTGCGTTTTTCAAAGGGAGAAGCCCATATGAAACCCACGTTTCACGTTCTTCTGCTCGTTTTTCTCGCTTTCGCCGTTCAAATTCAAGCGCAGAAAAAACGCCGTCCGGTGATTCCCGCCAAAAAGCCCGTCGCTCAAAATCAAATTCCGCGCGAAAATGGAAATTCGGCAATCGTCGTCGATGAACGGCTCGCCGTTTTGCGCGCGTCGCCGAGTCTTTACGCGAAGCCCATTCAACGAATGCGGCGCGGGCGGGCGATTTCGATTTCGGGCGCGAAAGATGCCGACGGCGTGACGTTTTACCGCGTTAATCTATCGGCGGAAGGCGTCGGCTGGGTGCAGGCGGAAGCGGTGGTCGGAAAATTTCGGCGCGGCGACGACGAGCGGCTGGCGCGGCTGGTGCAGTCGTCCGAAGGCTTTGACCAAATCGAGCGGGCGACGATTTTTCTCGAAAATTTTCCGAAATCCGCGCTGCGACCGGCGATGCTTCTGTTGTTCGGCGATTTGGTCGAGGAAAATGCGGCGGTGATTTCGCGCGAAGCAACGCGCCGTTTGAATCGACGCGAGATGACGGCGGCGGGCGCGCCGGTTCATAGTTTTTATTTAAATTACACGAGTCTCGACCGTTATCGGCGGTTGGGAGTCGGATTTGTTTTCAATCCGAACACGAAGATTCTGCACTATGACGGCGCGGCGTGGAAAGAAATTTTAACCAGGTTTCCGAAATCGCCCGAAGTCGGCGAAGCGCAAAAACGCCTCGATTCGCTGAAAGAGAAATTAGAGCGGAAACTGTAAAAACGATGAACGCTGAATGATGAAGAATGAAGGCAAAAATTGCAATCATCGTTCATCGTTTAAATTTTCAAGCAACGTCAACCGTCCGGCTGGAACGCTCGGAGGCGAGCGTGAAATTCGGCAAAATGCGGAAACGAACCAAGCCGACCGTCACTTTTTGCCCGACTTGAAGCGGAAAGGCGGTCGTCTCGGTTTTCGGTCTGGTGATGATAATCGGCTGGCGGGTCGATAAATCCAGCCTGACGACGACTCTTTCAAACGCGCCGACAAAATTGATTTCCTCGACCGTGCCTTCGGTTAATTTTTGGTAATGCTGCGTCAGGTTTTCGGGTTTTCGCAGAAAAACGTCTTCGGGACGAAAAACCAGTTTGACGGATTGCCCGTCGCGAAAATTCGTCTGGTCTTCGATTTCTAACCGGACGTTTTCGACTTCAAAATTCTGCTCGCGAATGACGCCGAGCAAAAGATTCGCCGCGCCGACAAAGGTGGCGACGTATTCGGTCGCGGGCGTGTTGTAAACCTCGTACGGCGTGCCGATTTGTTCGAGCCGACCGGCATTCAGAACGGCGATGCGGTCGCCGAGCTCGAGCGCTTCTTCCTGGTCGTGCGTGATAAAAATCGAAGGCACGTTGATTTTTTTCAAAAGCGCGCGAATCTCGCGTCTTAACCTCGTGCGAATCTGCGCGTCGAGCGCGCCGAACGGTTCGTCGAACAATAAAACTTCCGGTTTGTAAGCGAGCGCGCGGGCGATGGCGACGCGCTGCTGCTGCCCGCCGGAAAGCTGCGACGGATGTTTGCGGCGATGTTCTTCCAGCCCGATAAGCTCGATTAAACCGTTGACGGTTTCCGTGATTTCGTTTTTCGGGCGGCGGCGCAGTCGCAAGCCGTAACCGATGTTCTGCTCGACGCTCATTTTCGGGAAAAGCGCGTAGGATTGAAAGATGACGCCGACGCCGCGTTCGCGCGCGGGCATTTCGGTGACGTCTTTGCCGTGCAGTATAATGCGCCCGGAATCGGGTTTTTCCAATCCGGCAATGACGCGCAGAATCGTCGTTTTGCCGCTGCCCGACGCGCCGAGCAGCACGACCGTCTCGCCTTCCGTGACATCGAAATTGATGTCTTCGAGAACGATTGCCGCGCCGAAGCTTTTGCTCACATTCCGGACGCTGACGGCAACTATTTTGTTTTCGTTTGATTCAACCATTAATTAAATGATGAACGCGGAACGCGGAATTAAGAATAATGAAACGCGCAGAAATTGCAATTCGGCGTTCCGCGTTCCGCGTTCATCGACTATTCAGTATCGAGCCAATCGCGCGCGAAAAACAGAATGCTGAAAATCAGAAAAGAAAAAATCGCCAGCACAATCGCAATGGCGTTTGCCGCTTCGACCTGACCTTCATTGAACTTGGCGTAGATATACAGCGGCGCGGTTTGTGTGCGATTCGCCAGATTGCCCGAAACCAGAATCGTCGAGCCGAATTCGCCGACCGCGCGCGCAAATGTCAGCAGCGCGCCGGTGACGATCGCACCGCGCAGGCTCGGCAGCGTGACGTGCCAGAAGGTCTGCCAGCGCGTCGCGCCCATCGTCGCCGAAGCTTCTTCGAGCGAAAGACTCATCGTCTCGTAAACCGGCTTGATAACGCCGAAAGCCAGCGGAAAAGTGACGAAAATATTTGCCAGAATAATCGCCGTCGCCGTAAACATTATGTCAATGCCCCGCGGTTCGAGCAGGCTGCCGAGAATTCCGAATTTGCCCCAGAGCAGCAACAGCGCGAAACCGGCGACCGCCGTCGGAATCGCCGTCGGCAGCGAAATGATAACGATTATCGCGTTGCGTCCCCAGAAATTGTATTTCGTCAGAACGTAGGCGGCGAACAAGCCGAAAAGTACGTTGAAAACCGTCGCCCAGAAGCTCGTTACGATCGAAAGCTGAAGCGCAAAAATCGCTTCCGGCGCGGTCAGAGCGTGCCAGAAGCTCACCAAACCTTTGCTCGTCCCGAAAATAAAAATCGAAGCCAGCGGCAGCAGGATAAGCGGCAGCATAATCGCAATCATCACGGTTATGCTCAACGGTTTGACGAGGTCGAAACCGCGCACGTGTCGGACGTTGGAAATATTCGCGCTCATACTTTTAAGTCTTCCAAAACGAAAAATGTATCAGTTTAAGACAAAATCAGCCTTGCAAACCTCAAATGCAAGCCTGCACCTGACAGATGCAGCCTTGCAGCTATCAACTGCGACCTTGCAGTTATGAAATGCAGCCTCGCATCCAACAGATGCAGCCTCGCATCCGTCAACTGCAACGTTGCAGTTGATAGCTGCAACGTTGCAGTTGATAGCTGCAACGTTGCAGTTGACGCCCGCAGCTTTGTAACTCTCAACCGCAACCCGGAATCTGTCGACCGCAATTCTTAATGTGACAACAGCCCGCGCGGGCGGCGAGGACTTCATTCGCGGTATTATTACTTTTTCTGCACTTTATCGCGAAAGATGGTTTCGATTATTTCGGGATAAGCGCGCGTCCAGCCGCCGAACATCTCGACCGTAAACGGCAGCTCGATTTTGGCGAATTCGGCGTTGGCGTCGTTATAAGATTCGTTGGTAATCGAGCGAAAATGATATTTGACAAACGCCTGCTGCGCCTCGTCGCTCCACAGATAAGTCAGAAATCCCTGCACGACGGCGCGTTCGTCGGCGGTCACGTTGCGGTCGATGACGACTGCCGGATGCTCGCTGAAAATGGTCGATTGCGGCACGACGACATCGACGGGCGCGCCCGCCTGTTTCATCAATAAGCCTTCCAGCTCGTACGTAATCAGCACGTCGCCGTAGCCGGTTTCAAACTGCGTCCGCGCGGCGCGGGCGGATTCCGGCGTCGAAATCACATTTTTCCAGATCGCCCGCAGGGTTTCGAGCGCCTGCGATGTATTCATACTGCCGGCGCGCTCGGTTTTTTTCAGTTCCGAGCCGTAAATCGAAAGAATCGACCACTGCGCGCCGCCCGAGCTTACCGGGTCGGGATGAATAATCTTCACGCCCGGCTTTGCCAAATCGGGAAAATCACGAATCCCGAGCGGATTGCCCTTTCGGACGAGAATAATAAAAGGCGTTTTGTTGACGATGCTGTTGTGCGGGGCGGATTTCCAGTTTTGCGTGACCGCGCCGCCGGTCGAAAGCCTTTCCACGTCGCGCTCGATGGAAAGAATGGCAAGGTCGGCGGGCGCGCCTTGCAGGATTTGATTGGTCACGGTTTCCGAACCGGCGAAAGACGAAACGAAATTGATGTCTTCGCCGTGCTCGCGTTTCCATTTGGCGGCAAACGCCGGATAGATTTCCTTTTCCATCGCTTCTTTCATAATCGAAAAGCCGTAGACGGTAATCGTCCGACTGCCGCTTTTGGTTTCCGGCGCGCTCGGCAGGCAGCCGCCGGTCGATAAAAGCGAAACGAGAGCCGCGAAAAACACGAACCGCGAAACAAAATTTTTAGACGAATGTTTCATATTTCAAATCTCCCAGCCGGCGCGCCCCGATTTACAGGCGCACTTTCCAGCTCGTGCCGATGACGTTCAAATCGCCGGGGCGGGAGAATCCGTCGTTTTGCCGCATATAATAAACGTCGAGCGATAAGTTTTTCGTCAAGGTCTTGGTCACGCCGACCGTAAAACGATTGCGCGAAAATTTTTTTAATAATGAATCATAAAACACTTCTTCCGTCACGAAAAATTTAGCGGCGGGAATAAATTTTTTCGGAACGTCCTTTTCAAACGTCAACGACGGTCGATAGCGCCACGAATTCAACGGTTGGCGCAGCCGGTATTCAAACCAGCTGCGATGCTGGAGTCCGAATTTTTTGAACGGGAAACGATAAATGGCGCGCAGGTTCAGACGATGTTCCGTCCGAAAACGTCCGGCGGCGTTGCGCGCGCGAATGTGCCAGTAGAAAGGCGAGAACGACCACGATTTATGCGGCTTCCAGAGAAAGCCGACGGCAAATCGCCCGTCGTTCAGACGCGTCACGTTTTTGCCGAAACGCATCGTCACCTGCGTGAAAAAATCGAACTGCTTAGTCATCGGAACGGTCAACTGCAAATCGTTCCACGACTGAAAATCTTCCTCGTCGGCGGTTGCTTGCGCGTGGGCGAAAAGCGAGCAACCGCCGAATAAAAGCAGGGCGAGAATGATTTTTTTCATACGACGCTCGCCTCGATTTCAGATAGAGACCCGGACTTCTGCGTCATCAGCGACGCGAAGCACACGTCCAATGCCTCGCAAATACTGAAAACTATCTGGTTCGTGTCTTTTCTGAACAGGCGATACTCGTTATTGTCCGTCGCGCCTAAAATCGTTTCGTCCGTCTCGAAAACGATGCGGAATTTGATGTATTCGGGAACTTGCCAAAAAAATCTGCGATTCATACCAATTAAACCTCCGTTTTATTTTTTTTTCGGCAGGAACGACCCGCGCAGCCTGCGGATACAGAAAGAAGGTATGAAGCACACGCATCATACCTTCTGCAAAACCGGTCGTGTCCTCCTTCGTTACGCCTACGAGGTTAGCTGACGGGCTGGAAGCGAAGAAGTCTTCTTCTGGTTATAAAACCGGATACGCCCCGAAAAGTTGGTTCCCCCGTGTTATTTTTTAGATAACTTCGGCGACTTTTAATTGTGTCGGTTAGATTAGCAAATCAAAGGCGAGGTTGACAAGACTTTTTTTTAATTTCAATCAAAATTTTTGACTTTTATCGCTAAATTTTCTGCCGCGCAAGCAAAAAAAAGCCTGCGTAAACGGAAAAACCTGACGTGTAATTATAATTACGCGCCGCGTTTTTGCTTTACGCGAGCCGGTTTTGTTTAAAATTTCGCGGTTCGATGCGTGCCTGAGAGCGAAACGGCGATTTGAGCGGCGATTTTGGCGTTGTTTTCCAGCAGAGCGATGTTTGCCGATAAAGTTTTTCCGGCGCTTTTTTCGGACATTTGCGCGAGCAGAAACGGCGTGATTTCCTTGCCGCGCACGTTTTTTTCGGCGGCGAAGCTCAAAGCCTCGCTCAAAATCTTTTCGAGCTGCGTCGCTTCGACTTCAAATTCCGCCGGCACCGGCACGGCGACGAGAATCGCGTTCGGTAAATTCAATTCGTCGCGCGATTGCGCGATGCGCGCGGCTTCTTCCGGCGTCTCGATTCTTTCATCGACCAAAAGCCCGCTTTTCGGCGAATAAAAAGCCGGAAGCTCGTCGCACTGCCAG
Source organism: Pyrinomonadaceae bacterium (assembly GCA_036388635.1). GTDB lineage: Bacteria > Acidobacteriota > Blastocatellia > Pyrinomonadales > Pyrinomonadaceae > JALZHR01. The sequence goes on along the minus strand of DASVRL010000219.1, from coordinate 33 downwards.
CCGAGAATCGAAACGCCGTTAGTTTCGAGCCAT
>DASVRL010000218.1:0-5281 GCA_036388635.1 Pyrinomonadaceae bacterium | reverse complement strand
CTGCTGTCATCACCAATACCAATACCTATTCTTCCAATACTTATTCCGGCGACGGCGGCAAACAGGTCGATTTTTATCCTTACCGTTATGCGGCGATAAATGCGCTGGCGACGCATAAAGATTCGCGCGCCGTTCCGGCTCTGCGCCTTCTTCTGACGCAGACCGAGGAATACGAGCGTCGTCTGGTCGTCAGAGCTTTATTTTTATGCGGCGGTTATTCCATTCCCGAACAAGTTGACGCGCTCGAACTGGTCGCCAAAAACTTCAACATGGGGCGGGATGACGAGATACAGACGACCGATATGCCGGGCAACGTCGTCAGCACGGTAGCTAATGTCGCCGTCGTCCGGGAAATCGAAGCGCCGCCTATCCCGGTGTATGTTCGTCCTAATATTCAGATTGTCGGCAACGCTTCGGTGAACTACAACGCGCCGCCCGACCTGAAGGATTCGAGGGTAATTTTAGGACTCCAGATAATGCAGCATACCGAGCCGAGTGATGAATTAATCGAGGCTTTGCTCGAACGCATCGAATATCTCGACCGGAAAGAGCCGAATACCGCCGTCGCCCTGCGAAAAATTATCCAGAGCTGGCGCGGAGCGGCGGTCAATTCGATGCTGCTCCGCGATTTGAAAAACAACAAGACCGATCTGGACGGCGTCGTCAGGCTTTTGAGCCTGCGAAAAGAGTTGAAGGAAAAACAGTTTAACGAAGTTTACGAGGTTCGCAGCGGAAGCCCGATTGCGCTCGGCATTTCGGCTTGCCTGACCGAAACCGCCGGCGATTACGACGCGATTCTGGCTGGCGAAAACGTCGAAAGCAAAATCGCGATGCTCGGCTGCGCCAGGTTGATTCGGGCGGCGCTGCCGGTCGTCGCCGTCGCCAAACATCTGCAAAGCCCGAACAAGCTGCTCGCGCTGGCGGCGGAGCGCTATCTGGAAAGCGAGGATTCGCCCGCAGCGCGAATGCGGGTTCTCGCGCTGCATCCGAACGAAGCCCGGATTCTCGGCGCGCGAAATTCTTTTTCTTCCGGCGCGATGCCCGCCGTCAACAATAATTTTTTGCGCGATTTGTTTATCAGCGTGGACGAAACGTTGGCGTCGCTGCCGTTTTATTATTTCACCGCCGATTTTGAAGAGTTGACGGCAAGCGAGCGGAAGCTGCAAAAAGAGGTCAGGGAAAATCAGGAGCTTTTGGGGATTTATTCGTACGACGACAATTTTATACGAATTTATAAGGATAAAGCCGTTTTCAGCTGGGAGGAAGACCTCGCGCGCTACCGCGAGCGCGTTTTGACTAAAGAGGAATTCGACGCTTTTAAAAGCTATCTGGCGGCGAATGGAGTTGACGAGATTCCGCCGTTTTTGTCCGCCTGCGAGGGCTGCGAGGCGAAGGAATTGGTGATGCTCGGTCGCGGCGGCGGGCGGCGCGTTTTCATTCGCGCCGATGAGGCTGCGAAATTTTTCGTCGAACTGGAAAAGATGTTTGACGAAATGCAAAAGCCGCCCGCCAAGCTTCATTACTGGCTGGAAAAAACGGTCGCGGGTTTGGAGATTTTGTTTGAGGACGAGAATTTACAGGCGCGTTCAATCTGGAAAAACGGCGAGGATTTTCGCGTCCTGACCGATAATACGGCGCGCCGCAAACAAATAGACGAGGAATTGGAGAAACAGGAAGAAACCGAAGCGGAAAGCGAAGGATACGATTACGACAAAGGGCAGGCGCTGAGCGCCGAGCGCCGCGAGCAGCGGCAGTATGAAAACTTTGCGTGGTATAGATTCGATTCGGCAAAGCTTTCCGCTTTGATTGCTCAACCGCCGGGCGTCGAGTTTATCCCGGCGCGCGACAATCTGCCGGGAAGCGGCGGCGACGGGCGGCTATGGAAAGCGCGAGCGTCGAACGTTGAAATCCGGGCGGACGAGGAAGGTTTGTATAAAATCAATGGCGGCCGCGCGAGTAGAATCCGCGCCGGATATTATACGAAACCGCTGGTGACGCCGAACGGGCGCTGGGCGCTGGCGACCAAATACGACGACGAAGGACCGCCCGCGCTGGTGCGCGTCAATCTGCTGACCGGCAAGGAATTCAAGATTAAAATGCAGCAGCCCTATCCGACGTTTGAAGCCGTCGCTTTTGTTCCGTCGATTAATAAGGCGCTCGTCTTCGGCGGCTCGTACCAGGGCGAAGAGTATGCGGACGAAGAAACTAAAGAGAACAGATACGGCGATTACTTTCTGCTCGACGTCGAAACCGGATTGGTGCAGCCGGCAAAAAGCGAGATTCGCCCGCTGGCGCAGCAAACTTTTCGCCCGCTTCAACCCGCCGCCAAACCGGACGAATTCTGGGCGGCAATTCCCGACGAGAAGAAAAACGAAACGCAGATTGGCGTTTATAACGCGAAAACGCTCGCCTTTAAATCCATCGTCAAACTGCCGCAAATCACTTTCGACAGTATGAGTATGTGGGTCGACGAGAAAGACCGGAAAATTTATTTCGTTTACCAGGGACATCTGCTCGGCTTGCCGCTCGCGAAAGGCAATTAACGGAAAATTGAAAATTGAAAACGGGGAATTCAGGCTTTCGAATTCAAGATTCGAGCCTTGAAACTGAGAATTTCGTTTCGATTTCCCGCTTTCAATTTTTCGTTGTTTACTTGCCTTTACGCCGAAAAAAGTGTTTAATAATCATTTCGCCTGATGGCAGACGAGCCGACTGTGTCGGAGATTAAGGAGATGGAAACTTTAAAATGGCTTTTGTAACAGTAAACAATAACGAGTCAATCGAAAGCGCGCTGCGCCGCTTCAAGCGCAAAGTGATGACCGAAGAGATTATTAAAGATTTGAAAAAACACGCGCATTTCGTGCCGCCCGGACAAAAAGCGAAGCTCAAATCGGCGATGGCTCGCAAGCGCAACAAAAAGCGCAACCGGATGCGCCCGATGGGTAACAACAATAATTTTAATAATCAGAACAGCTCGAACCAGAACACCGGCGGCAGCGGCGGCGGCAGCTTCAACCGCGAACCGAGAAACAGCTAAAGATTTTAGATTTTAGATTTGCGATTTTTGATTGAAAACCGAATTTGGCACGAGCCGGATAAACGTAAAAATCAAAAATTAAATCCTTACGAAATCGCAAATCGCAAATTTTTTTATGCCTTCGGAAAAAGTTCGGATTCTGGTGACGAATGACGACGGCATTCATTCGCGGGGAATTGCCGAGCTGGAAAACGCTTTACGCGAAATCGGCGATGTTTACGTTGTCGCGCCCGAATCGGAAATGTCGGGCGCCTCTCACAGCCTGACTTTAGCCCGACCGCTTAGAATCAGACAAATCGACGAACGACACTGGACGGTTGACGGCACGCCGACCGATTGCGTGACGCTGGCGCTGAATCGCATTCTGCCGCCGCAAGAGCGACCGCACATTTGCGCTTCGGGCATCAATCACGGTCCTAATCTGGGCGACGACGCGACTTATTCGGGAACGGTCGCCGGCGCGATGGAAGCCACGATTTTAGGCGTTTCCGGTCTGGCTTTCAGCCTGATAGCCACGCGCAATCACGATTTTACCGAGTCGGCGAAAATTGCGCGGCAGCTGACCGCCAAAGCTATCGCGGAAGGCTTGCCCGAAGGAACTCTGTTGAATATCAATGTGCCGAAAGGCGTTCCGAAAGGCTTTCGCGTCACCAAACAAGGTCTGAAAAACGCGCGCCCGATTATCTCGGAACACACCGACCCGCGCGGAAAACCTTATTATTGGATTGGCGAAGAACGAAGCGGTTTTCACGCCGAAGGCGGAACGGATTTCGAAGCGATTGACGAAGGCTTTGTTTCCGTCACGCCGATGCGCAGCGATTTGACGAATTACAAAGCCCTCGAATTATTGAAAGATTGGGATAATATGAATTTGCGATTTTGAAAAACGGACTTCGGTCTTTGGTCTTCGATTTTTTTTATTCAACCTTGAGCATTTTCTTTAACGAAGACCAAAGACCGAAAAACAAAATCGAAAATCCGATGATTGACGAATACGAAATTCCGCGTCAGCGAATGATTCAGCGTCTGCGCGAACATTACCAGATTCAGGACGAGCGAATTTTAGAAGTGATGCGCCGCGTGCCGCGTCATTTTTTTGTTCCCGAAGCCTTAAAAGTGCAGGCATACGCCGACAACGCGTTGCCGATTGCCGGAAAACAGACGATTTCGCAGCCGTTTATCGTCGCGCGAATGACCGAGCTGCTGGAGCTTGCGCCGCATTCCAGAGTGCTGGAAATCGGCGCCGGTTCCGGTTATCAAACGGTGATTCTGGCGCAGCTGGCGCGCAATGTTTACGCGATTGAGCGCGTTGCGCAGCTGGCGAGCGAGGCGCAGGCGCGGCTTCAGCAATTGAAAATTCACAATGTCGCGCTGCGCTGTTCGGACGGAACGCTCGGCTGGGACGTTTACGCGCCGTTTGACGCGATTCTGGTCGCGGCGGGCAGCCCGGAAATTCCCGAACCACTTCTGCAGCAGTTAAAAACGGGCGGTCGGCTCGTTTTGCCCGTCGGACAAGACCGGCAAACGCAGCGCCTCGTCCGCGTCACGCGCACGGAAAAAGGCTTTCAGACGGAAGATTTCGGCGCGTGCGCCTTTGTGCCGCTGATTGGCGAGCACGGCTGGAAATAAACGTATCAAATGCAAAATGAAAAATGAAAAAACAGATTTAATCATAAATCTTGCATCTGAATCCCGATATTTTGCGTTTTGCGCTTTGCCTTTCGAATTATAAAACTATGGAATGGTTGACGGATTTACTGCAATATCTTAATCCGAAAGTTTTAATCGACACGCTTTTGATCAAACTCGGCGTGTTTGCCTATGTCGGATTGTTTTTTATCGTCTTTGCCGAAACCGGCTTGGCAATCGGGTTTTTTCTGCCGGGCGATTCGCTGCTCGTCGTCGCCGGACTTTTCGCGGCGGCTGGAAAGCTGGATTTGTGGGTTTTGCTGATAACGCTGTTCGTTGCCGCGGTGATCGGCGACGCGGTCGGCTATTATTCGGGAAAAAAGATGGGCAAAGCGATTTTCAATCGCCCGAAATCGCGTCTTTTTAACCCGAACCATCTGAAAAAAGCCCACGCTTTTTATGAAAAATACGGCGGCAAAACGATTATCATCGCGCGTTTCGTCCCGATTGTCCGCACCTTTGCGCCGATTGTCGCGGGCGCGGCGGATATGACTTATAAAAACTTTCTGCTCTATAACATTTTCGGAGGGTTTTTGTGGGTCACGAGTATGCTGC
>DASVRL010000217.1:0-5472 GCA_036388635.1 Pyrinomonadaceae bacterium | reverse complement strand
TACGGTTGATTTAACAAACCGCTGCAATATGATGTGCGACCCGTGTTTTATGGACGCCAACCAGGTCGGCTTTGTTCACGAGCTTTCGATGGAAGACGTGAAGGAAATTCTCGACAACGCGATTCAAATCAAGCCGCGCCGCCAGATGTCGGTGCAGTATTCGGGCGGCGAGCCGACGCTTTCGCCTTATTTTCTCGAAGCGGTTCGATATGCGCGCAAAGTCGGCTACAACTCGGTGCAGGCGGCGACCAACGGCATCGAGTTCGCCAAATCGAAAGAATTCTGCCGCGAGGCTGCCGAAGCCGGACTTCGTTTCGTTTATCTGCAATTTGACGGAATCGGCAACGACGCCAATTCGCACCGTCAAATCGGCAACTTGTTCGACGTCAAGCTGCGCGCCATCAACAATCTGCACGAAGCGGGCGTTGACATCATTCTCGTGACGACATTGGTTAACGGTATTAATAACGACCAAGTCGGCTCGATTATTCGTTTCGCGCTGGACAATCCGAAAAAGATTTCGTTTATCGCTTTTCAGCCGGTTTCGTTTACCGGACGCGACGAGCATATTACCGAGCAGCGCCGCTTGCAGCAGCGTTATACGCTGTCGCACCTGGCGCAGGACGTGCAGAAACAGGTCGGCATCACCGAGCCGACGCGCGATTGGTTTCCGCTCAGCTTAATGGGCGCGTTTGCCGATTTTGCCGACGTCGTTCACGGTCCCGAAGCCGAATGGGGACAGGTTTCCTGCGGCTGCCACCCGAACTGCGGCGTCGGAACCGCCGTGATGGTCAACAAGGAAACGAAAGAGATGGCGCCGGTTCCGCAATTTCTGAACATTCAGGGACTGGTAACGGATATGAAGCACATCACCGACACGAATCGCGGAAAATGGTTCTCGAATCTGATGATGGGCTTGGCGCTGTTGAAAAATTATAATCCGTACGGCTCGCCGCAAAGCCTGACGCTCGGCGGAATTTTGAAGAAATTCGATAAATCGTTCGGCTTAAGCGGAAAGGATTACGGCAAAGTCGGTCCCGACCGCACGATGGAAGACATCGAAAAACGTCGTCAAGACCCCTGGAACTTCCTTTTCATCGCGGGAATGTGGTTTCAGGATTTGTTCAACTACGATTTCCGCCGCACGGAAATGTGCATCATTCCCTACGGCACGCAGGAAGGCGAAATTTCCTTCTGCGCTTACAACACGGGAATCGGCTGGCGCAATATCATCGAGCATATGCACCAGAACGCGACCGTCGCGCAGTGGTATAAAGACCACGGTCGGCACGAAGTTTTCGCGCGCGGCAAACACGTCGAATTGGGCGACCCGTCGCACAGCCTCGTTTTAAACGAAGTCGATTTGGCGCGTCCGAACAAACCGGAAATGGAAGGACCGAAAACCGCCGCCGAAGAAATGCAGATGATGCGCAAGCTTTACCAGCAGATGGTGTTGGAGAAAAACAACATCAAGGGCGAAAATCTCGTCCAAATCGGCGGACTCAAACGCGAAAAGAAAGAGTCGGCGAATGCCTAAAGCTCTTGTCTCAAGCAAAAAATAAAAAGCCTTGCGAGAAATCGCAGGGCTTTTTTCTTTTTCATAAAGCGCTTAGCTAGTTCCGCCAAACGCGGAGGATTTTGCAGAGTTGCTACACGATTTTAGAGAAGTGCCAGCCAATTCGCAGGAAATGCCGGCGAGTTTGCAAAAGTGCTGACTGATTTTCGAGAAATGCTGATCAATTTCCGCGGCGCGACGCGCAGGTAAGTTTCAACAGTTTTCCTGAAAACGCCTGTCTTAAACCCGTTTCGTGTGCTTAACCTTCCATATTACGGAAAGGGACGGAAAATTATTTTCCGTCCCTTAAGCTTCAGCGCGAGCGATGCTTTATTAGCTTAACCAATTGCAGTTTATGAGCAGATTGACCGTCGCTTCTTCGGGCGGACAGGCGGCGAAATCCATCGGGATGATGCCGTAACGCCCTTTGCCTCGCGTGATGGCGTATAAGAAAAGCGCGTCGTTGATGTTGGTTTCGCCGACGGCGAAATCCTTCGGGTCGTCGGCGCGGGCTGAAGTGCTGCAACTTGAAAAATTGAGAAACCAGGTGCCCGGCAGCGTATCTTTGGCGGCGTCCAGATACTTGTAGATTAAGGCTATCTTGCTGGACATATAGCTGGTCTGGAGGTCATACCAATCCTGAATGGCAAAGGGCAGTCCGCCCGACTGTTGATAAAATATGTTGCCGTCGCCCAGTTCGGCAAAGGTGTCCGAATTGGGAGGAAACTCGTATTTCGTGCCCGTGCCGTCGGGCTTCGAGTTAAATTCGTGGAGTCCGAGACCGGAATTAGCGCCGTCGGCTTTGTTGTGGTTCGTGTCCGGGTCGATCCAATAACGCCTGACCAGCACGAGCTTTTGGCGCAGCTTGCCGATTTTGTCCGGGACTTTGCCGGTAAAAACGTAGCGCGGCGACAATTGATCGAGCATTTCCAGAATGCCGTCGTGAAAACCGGCGGTCGAGCCATGTTCGTCCTTGATGCAGAGCAGCACGATTTCAGACGGATTTTCGGCGAGAAAATTAACGATGGGCAGCAGGCAGTCGTTCATAAAAAACAAGCCGGTCGCCGTGTCCTCGTGCATAATCTCCCAATTCCGGCTTTTGTTCAGGCGAATATCCAGAAAACGGATGCCGACGTTAAGCTGCTGCGCGATGCTCAGATTCTGGCATTGCCGCGTGCCGTTTATCGGGGCTGTGCCGGTGTCGTGCGTGCCGGGAATGGTTATCTCGTTCAGATAAGCGTCGTCGTTGAGTCCCGCCATCCAGCTTCGCGGCTCAATCTTCGGCATGACTATCAGTCCTAAGTGCCGCCAGTCGTAGCCGCCGTTATTATCTCCCGGCTGCGCGGGATATTGCGCTTCCAATATCCAGAATTTATCCTGCGCCGCGCCGCCGGGCACGAGATAACCTTTCCGGTTTCCGCCGTTGGCGACCGGAAGAGCGTCGCCGACCGTCGCGATTGTGCCGAACGTGTCGTTGGTGAGCGTCAAGACGAATTTCGCGCTCTTCTGCCCGTTGGCAATCTCGACGTGCGCTTCCTGCTGGGAATTTGCGTCGACGACTTTGCCGTTAAGCTGTGTCGGCGTTAAGTCGGTCGCCTGCCAGTTGCTCGCATCTTTCAGCGTCACCTCTACATTGAACGGAACATTCGTCAGATTAATCACATTTACATAACAGCCGTAGCTCATAACAGTCTTTTTTTCTCCTCAATTTGTTTATTTGTTTTTTTCGCGGCACTATCCACTTCAGGCTGAATCAACCAGCCCAACAACTTAACAACGGAGCGTGTCTTTTTTCTCCCGAGTTTATAATGCGGCTGCCCTTTGTTCGTCGTCTATCGCGGCTCTGCGGGAGAGCCGCGTCAAACTTGATGGATGCGAACAAATGCCGGAATCTTTGGCGGGCGCGGCATTTGTCTTTTTGTTTTTACTTGCGCAGGCGCGACGGCAGAGCGAAGCGCGTTTTGGCGATATTCAAATGCGATGCGGCGGCGCGGGCGCGGTATTCAAACTGGCGACCTTCGCCAAAGGTTTCGGCGGCTGATATTCCGCGCCGGGACGCGTTCGGCTTCGGCGAAGATTTTGTCAGCGTCCTCAAAAAAATTTGCTTCGGTTCGCTCGTTACTGGCGGCGCGACGCACGGGATTGGAAACAGGCGTTTCATTTCCGTTTGCTCCGTTGGGCATAGAGGCTTTCCTCAAAATACCAAAGTAGGTTAAATCAGTGTCCAAAACAATAAATCGAATCTTATTTGTTTGTCAAGCAAAATTTCCTGCAAAAGCGGCGCGAAGGCGCGGAACTTTTTTACGGGTTTTTTGTCTAATGCTTTGATTGACGGTTTCGGTCGCGAAGAACGTTCTTTTATTTGATTCATACAAATAGGAAAAAGCGCCGAGTAATAAAATTTGTCGGGGCGAGGACAAGTCGTCGCCCCGACATTCATTTTCGCGAGTATGCTTTTTGTTACGCGACCTTTTATTTATCAGTCGTTTTCCGGTTTGCCGTTGTCGAAAGCGCCGTAATCTGTAATGATGTTTATCTGTCTGACAAGCGGCTTTTCTCCGCCGCAGAGAGCCGCGCCGTTCGTAAAAATATTGATTTTTCTTTCAGGATAAGGTATTAAATCTCAGCACGAGGAGATAGGATTATTATATGAAGCGATTTTTGTCCGCCGTTGGTTTGTGTTTTTTCTTACTGATTTTCGGATTTTTCGTTTTTTTGCCGACCTCGCAGGCGGAAAACAATATTTTATTAAATCTGCTTAATCTGCCCGCGCCGCCGCCGTCGAATCCTCTGGCTAAAAACTCTCTGAAAGTGCGCCCGGAAAATTTCTTTAATAAAAGCAATCCGCCGAAGGACGATGCGCCGATTGAGGATTTATTGCTTTACTGGACGTTTCAAAATCAGTTTAACGCCAAATATACTTATGCCGCGAAGCCTTCCGAAGCAAGCCTGAAAAGAATCGTTGCCGAGCTGGAAAAAGACCCGCAGCGCCTGACGGAATTTATCAACGTCCTGCCGAAAAACCAGGAGACGGTCGAACTCGTCAAAAGATTTTACGACCAGGAACTCGCCAACCGGAATTACGAAAAAGATTGGCGCGATGCGGTTAAAAGATGGCTGACTTATAACAGCAATTATTTTAGCGAAGAGCTTTTGAAAACCGCCGACGCAGCGCTTGAAACGGCAGATTACGTGACGAACCAGGATGAATTGCTGGCTTTAGCCAGAGTTGACTGGGAAAAGGCGCGCCCGATTTTGGAGCGCTTGCTGAACGACCAGAATAAGCCCGTTTCGCAGACGCTGGCGCGCTGGGCTTTTTACGAGCGCGCCTTAAAAGAAGGCGACACGAGCGACATTGAAAAATATCGCCGGCAGCTGCAATCGACGGTGGAAAATCGCGGCGAAGGCGCGGGCAATCGCGATTTGGCGATGGACGCGCTGGTCGAAGCCGGCGATTTTGAAGGTCGCGACGACTGGTATTTCTCGCTGCTGGCAGACGAAACTTTGTTTGAGCTGCGCGTCGGCGGTCGGGTTTTTACCGGCTTGACGACGCTTTTGAATCATTCGCCGCCGGAAAAATACGTCGGGAAAATGCTCGAACTGGTCAAAAGCGACAACAATGCCGTGCGCAATGCGGCGGTGCGCAACCTGAGCACGCTCGTCCCGCAGAAAAACCCCGAAGTCATCAAGGCTTTGCTGCCCTGGCTGGAAAATCCGAAATGGGCAAAGGAAGTCGGCAGCGAACGACGGACATTGATCGGCGTTCTGGATTCGATGGTGCTTCCCGAAAGCGTTCCGGGCTTGATTGCGATGCTCAATGAAAAGGAAACTCGTGAAATTAATGTTCCGGTCGTCGCCAATACGAACGCGACGTATTCGGCTAACTCTTATAACATCACCGGCGGAATGGTCAGACA
>DASVRL010000216.1:0-6319 GCA_036388635.1 Pyrinomonadaceae bacterium | reverse complement strand
CCGGAAAAAATTTCCGAGAAGGCGCGGCAAGCCACCAGAGAAGCTTTCAAGGAAGTTACCGTATCGGGCGAAGAACAAATGAAGCGCGACGCTCAGCAATTCGGCTCCAGCTTTGCGCTAATCGATTATCCTTCGGGCGGCAAAACGATTGAGGAAATCCGGCGCGAGCTGAACGCGCAGATTCAGCAGCAGCAGCTCGACGCTTATCTGATTATTCCGCAAAATCTCGACGCGCCCGACGCCGGATTTGAATATTATTCGCGCAATTCGGGCGATTTCGTCACCAATTCGACGCTTGAAGAAGCGCTCAGCCAAGCCGTCCGCTCGGAGCGTCTCGCCGGAGCCAACATCAGCGAAGCGCAGTTAAAGGAACTCAGCCGAAGAGTGAGTTTGAAAGTCAAAAAAATCAGTGAAAAGGGCGAAGAAAAAGACGACGGCGGCGGAAGTTTGGGCGCAGCGTTCGTCATCGGTTTGCTGATTTATCTGACGCTGGCGATTTACGGGCAGGCGATTATGAGCGCGGTCGTCGAAGAAAAGGAAACGCGCATCGCCGAAATTCTTTTCTCGTCGGCGCGACCGTTTGAGCTGATGATGGGCAAACTCGTCGGCGTCGGGCTGGCGGGCTTGACGCAGCTGGCAATCTGGCTTTCTTCGGCTCTGGTCGTGCTGGCATTCAGCGCCGCATCGCTCAGCGCGGCGGGAATACCGCTTTCAATGCCTGACATCACGCCGCTTTCAATCGTCTATTTCTTTATATTCTTTCTGCTCGGTTTTTTTATCTACTCGACGATTTTCGCGCTTATCGGCTCGATGGTGACGACCGTTCAGGAAGGCGGGCAGTTTGCCATGATTCCGGTTCTGATTCAGCTGGTCAGTTTTTACTGTATTTTTCCGATTGTCCGCGACCCGAATTCGCCGTTTGCCTTCTGGATTTCGGTCGCGCCTTTTCTGGCGACGATTACGATGCCGGTGCGGATTACGATCGAAACGCCGCCCGTCTGGCAGATTGGGCTGGCGATTTTGTTTAATGCGGGCGCGATTTTCGGATTGGTCTGGCTGGCGGCGCGCGTTTATCGCGTCGGAATGCTGATGTACGGCAAGCGCGCGACGATTCCCGAAGTCTGGAAATGGATTCGACAGAGTTAAGAATCTATGTGCTTTAAGGTTTTAATTTTCGTTGAATAAAATATTGCCGTTCAAACGCGGAAACCCGGGAGCTTTTTCTCGAACAAAAAAAGGAAAATACGAGAGTGGCGATTGAAATCGAAAAAAAATATCGTCTGACCGCCGCGCAGTCTGAACAGATTTCATCGGCTCTGGCGGAAATCGGCGCGCGGTTTCAAGGCGTCGATTTTGAGGAAAATACGCTTTATCGCGGCGGCGCGCTCGACGCCAAAAACGCCGTTCTGCGCGTTCGCAAAATAGCCGATAGAACCATTCTGACCTACAAGCGGCGAATTCAAAACGAGTTTGACGTCAAACAGCAAATCGAACACGAAACCGAAATCGGCAGCGCCGAAGAAATCGAAAACATAATCGAAAATCTCGGCTTCGTTCGCTCGCTGGTTTACGAAAAGCGCCGCCGAACCTGGCAGTTCCGGCAAGTCGAAATCGTTCTGGACGAGCTTCCTTTCGGGCTTTTTATGGAAATCGAAGGTTCCTCGATAACGGCAATTGCCGAAGCCGAAATGTTTCTCGCCGCCGAAGCGCTGGCGGTCGAGCACGAAACCTATCCGCGCCTGACGGCAATTCACGGAAAGAGAAACGGTGAAATAATCGAGGCGAGATTTTCGAAATAAATTTTCTTGCCATTTTGCAAGCAAATGTTTTAATCTCGTTCTTATTGAAAAAGGAGAACTCCGGCAATGAGAAAACATATTTTTGGTTTGGCGCTTTTCGCTTTAATTTCAGGCTCGGCAATTTTCGTTTACCAGTTGTTTTATCCGGGGATAAAGCCTGAAATTCACGATTATTTGCCGGGAAAAGTGTCGGAAAAATATCCGGTTACTAAACCGACCGGTTTGGCGAAAGACATTTATACAATCAATCCGACGTCGGTCGTCGTCGATGTCAAGTCAAGAAAAGTTTATGCGGGAATTGACGATATTGCTGCAAATCCGTCGCCGAATGAATTTGTTAAAGTAGTTATGTTCGCCGAAAATTCGGGCATGGTCGTCGTCCAGACGCGCTGGCTGAATTATATGGAGAGCACGAATCTGGTTTTCAGTTGCGACGAATGCGCCGCGATGAACGAAAAGAAAAATTATTACGCCCGCGTTTATATTGCGAAAGCGCCGGATGACGCAAATTTGAAATTACATGTGGAAAACGAAAAAGACCGCGGCTATTATCTTCAGGCGACTCCGGTTTTGGTCAACTCGGGGAAAAAATAAGTAGGAATTCTTTCAAAATTTTCTGCAAGTTTGGTTTTCGCGTTTCGTTCTGTTCGTCGTAACAGGAATCAGGAAAAGCGAGTTTCCGAACTTGCAGATTTTTTTGGAGGAAATATGAAAAGACAGTTTTCAGGCTTTAATGTTCGATGGCTGGCGGTTGTTCTGGTGTTTTCGATAATTTTTTCGGGTTGCGGCGGCGAAAGCGCGTCGAATAGCAACGGGACAAGCCGGATTGAAACCCAAAACGAGGATGTGTACTATAACAGGAACTCGACTCAGACGGCTGGGAATATGTCGAATACAATGGCTGTCGATAGACAGGCGATGTATGACGAGGAAAAAAGCGCCGCCGGCGAGCGTTACGCCGAAATCGAAGAAAATCCTTTTCTCGAAACCTCGCGCGCGCCGCTTTCGACGTTTTCCATCGACGTCGATACGGCTTCTTACGCTAACGTCCGCCGATTCTTAAATCAGGGGCAGCTTCCGCCGAAAGACGCGGTGCGCATCGAAGAATTAATCAATTATTTCGAATATGATTACCCGCAGCCGATGGGCGACGTGCCTTTCTCCGTCAATAACGAGGTCGCCGTTTGCCCGTGGAACGCGAAACATAAAATCGTGCAAATCGGCTTGCAGGGCAAAAAAGTCTCGCTCGACAATGTGCCGCCGTCGAATCTGGTTTTTCTGGTCGACGTATCCGGCTCGATGGATGCGCCCGACAAGCTTCCGCTTTTGAAAGATTCGATGCGCGTTCTGGTCAACCAACTGAAACCGCAAGACCGCGTGGCAATCGTCGTTTACGCCGGAAAGAGCGGCTTGGTTTTGCCCTCGACGCCCGCCTCCAATAAAGGCGAAATTCTTTCGGCTTTGAACAGCCTGGAATCGGGCGGCTCGACCAACGGCGGGCAGGGAATTCAGCTTGCCTATCGCGTCGCACAGGAAAATTTTATCAGCAGCGGCAATAACCGCGTGATTCTGGCGACGGACGGCGATTTCAATGTCGGCTTGACGGGCGACGACGAGCTGGTTCGCCTGATCGAAAACAAACGCGAGAGCGGGATTTATCTTTCGGTGCTCGGCTTCGGCACGGGCAACACCAACGATTCGATGATGGAAAAGCTCGCCGACAAAGGAAACGGCAATTATTCTTACATCGACTCTAAGGACGAAGCCCGCAAAGCGCTCGGCGCGCAGGTTGCCGGAACGCTTTACACGATTGCGAAAGACGTGAAGATTCAGGTCGAATTCAACCCGGCGAAAGTTGCCGGTTATCGCTTAATCGGTTACGAAAACCGCATGCTCGCGGCAAAAGATTTTAACGACGACAAAAAAGACGCGGGCGAAATCGGCGCGGGGCATTCGGTGACGGCGCTTTACGAAATCGTTCCCGCCGGAGAAAAGGTCGAAAACGACGGCATCGAATTAAAATATTCCAAAGTTCAGCCCGCCGAAACGAATTTTAACGACGAGCTTTTGACCGTTAAACTGCGTTACAAAGAGCCGCAGGAAACGCAAAGCAGATTGCTGACAATCGGCTTGCTCGATAAAGGAAACTCGATTGAAAACGCTTCGGACAATCTGAAATTCGCGACGGCGGTCGCGCAATTCGGCTTGCTTCTGCGCCGCTCGCGCTACCAAGGCGCGGCAAATTTCAATAATGTTTTGAGCTTGTCGCAGGCGTCGCTCGGCAGCGATTTAAAAAATTACCGCAGCGAGTTTGTCGATTTGATTGAAAAGGCGAAACGACTTTCGAGAGACTAGATTCGAAGGCGAAATGCGGGCTGCAAACGAGCGTATTTTGGAAAAGTGAACGATGAATGACGAATGGCAATTTCTGCGTTCGAAATTCATCGTTCATCGCTTTGCGTTCATCATTTAACAATTTGCTCCGGCGCTGCCGCCCGCATTCCAGCCTTTGATTTCAAGGCAATAAAAAAAGCAGAACAACGAAGCACAGAGAAAAAATTAAAAGGCACAAAGTAGTGCAGGCTGATGAGTAAGAATCATCTTTTTTATCTTTGATAATCATATTTCAATAGCTAATCTCCGATGAAAATCTCTACGTTTCTGCAAGAAAAATCTTATTTTTCCCTGACCAGTTCGGCGATTTCCTTAATCAGCAAATCCGGCTCGAAAGGTTTCGTGTGATAACTCTGAAAGCCCGAGGCAAACGCCTTTTCCTTATTTTCGGCGGTGGTAAACGCGCTCAGAGCCAGCGCCGGAATCTTACCGCCTTTTTCTTCCGGCATAGTGCGGACTCGGTTCAAAAACGTGTAGCCGTCTTCGACCGGCATCGCCAAATCGGAAATGATAATGTCAAACCGGTGGTTATTGGTAAGATATTTCATCGCTTCTTCGGCTGATTCGGCGCCCGTAATATTCGCGCCGCATTGTTCGAGGTAAAGCGCCAGCACGTCGCGCGAGTCCTGGTCGTCCTCGACCAGCAGAATGCTGATGTCGTTCAGTTTCAGCTCGTCGGTCTGGCGTTCCGCTTTTGTTTCCTTCGCTGCTTTGCTGGCGGCTGCGTGAAGCGGGAACGCGACGGTAAAGGTTGAGCCGTGTCCGATGCCTTCGCTCTGGGCTTTGACAAATCCGTTGTGCTTTTCGACCAGCGTTTTGACGATTGAAAGACCCAAGCCGAGTCCGCTCTTATCGCTCGACGTGCGCTCGTCGCCCTGCGCAAACTGCCGGAAAATATTCGGGAGAAATTCGGGCGCGATGCCCTGACCGCTGTCCGTAATATTGACTTCGACTTTGTTGGAAGTCACTTCCATATCGATTTTTATATTTCCGCCTTCGGGCGTGAATTTCAGCGCGTTGTTTAAAAGATTGGTGAAAACCTGTTGCAGACGGATGACGTCGCCGAAAACCTCGGCGCGCGTCGCGTTGTGAACGAATTCGAGCTGAACTTTCTTTGATTCGGCGAGCGGTTTTTGCTGGTTGTAGATGTTGTTGACGATATCGAACAAATTGACCGGGCGCAGTTCGAGCCGCAGCTTGCCGGAAGCGACACGTCCCATATCGACCAAATCCTCGATTAATTTTGCCTGCGATTTCGCGCTGCGCTCGATGGTTTCCAGCGCGTTTTTTCGGGTTGCGTCGTCAACCTGTTTGGTAAGAAGAATTTTCGCCCAGCCGAGAATCGAGTTCAGCGGCGAGCGCAGTTCATGCGAGACAATCGCCAGAAAATAATCTTTGGCGCGATTGGCTTCTTCGGCTTCGTCGCGCGCCTTTCGTTCGAGGTCGTAGATTTTTTTCAGTTCTTCGCTTTCCAGTTTGCGGTCGGTTATCCGGCGCGCGATGCCCATCATACTCTGCGGAAAATTGTCTCGGTCGAAATGCGTTTTTCCGCGCGCCGAAACCCATTGAATGCTGCCGTCAGGGCAAATTACGCGATATTCGGAATCGTAGATTTTATCGCTGTTCTGCGATTGTTGAAGCTCGGCGGCGACGCGCTCGCGGTCTTCCGGGTGAACGGCGTCGATAAAATAGTTCGGCGTGATAATCTCGTTTGCCGCGAGCCCGAAAAACTCGTTGCATTTCGGCGTGGAAAAAATTTCGCCTTTCGCGAAATCCCAGAACCACAAGCCGATGTCGGCATTTTCGGCGGCGTAGAGAAAATGCTCGCTGCGCTGTTTGTAAAATTCGATTTCCCTGACGCGCGGCGTGACATCGTAGGCGCAAAAATAAATTTCTTTTGTTTCGCCGGATTCGTCTTTCTGCGGCACGAGATGCAAATCGACAATTTGAATCTGCTGAGCCTGGATTCTGAATTCAAGCTCGCAGGCGGTCGCTCTGCCATTTAAGGCTTCGTCTATGGCGACTTGCAGCTTTTCGGCGACGTACGACTCGGATTGCCAGAAAACCGTTTCGGAAAATTTATGCCCGACCAGCAGCTCCGGCTCAATCATAGCTTCGTTTTCCTC
>DASVRL010000215.1:0-4245 GCA_036388635.1 Pyrinomonadaceae bacterium | reverse complement strand
CGTTGTCCGTGCCGAACCACAAAACGCCGTCGGGAGTTTGCGCAATGGCGCGCACATTGTCCGAAGGCAAGCCGTTAAAAAGCGTGACGGCGCCCCATTGATGAAAATTCTGCGCGACAATCGGCGTTGGCGAAGGCGACGGCGCGTCCTGCTGCGCCTGTGCGACGGATAAGAACAAAAGGAAAAGAAAAAAAATTTTAGCCGGGAAGCGCCACGAACGAACCTGAAAAAAATTTAAATCGCAATCGAGGATTGCTTCGTCTGTTTTCATCGAGGCTCGTCGACAGTTTCGGTTTTATTTTGCAGATATTTGCGGCGGTCGTGCGCGAGCCAGCCGGCAAGCTCGGCTTCGGCTTTTTCCAGCTCGTCCGAGTTGATAAGACCGCGTTTTAAGGCTTCGCAAAAGGCGCGCGTGCGCGGATTATAGGCAAATTTGTCGTAGGATTCGTCTGCCGTTCCTTCCGAATTTTCGGGAAAAAGTTTTTCGTAGAGCGTCGCCAGGCGGCTTTCGACGCCGCGCAGGCTGAGGCTGCATTTTCGGGCAATCGCCCAGTTTGACAACCCCAGCGCGAGATAACGCAAGGCTTCGGCTTCAAATTCGGTAAGCAGCGGGCGCTGAAACGAATCTTTGAAAAGCGGGTCGATCATATCCGCGCCGTCTTCCAGAACGGCGGCGACAAAGCGCAAAAACTTGGATTCGGGATTGTTTTTGTGTATAAAACCGTAAGTCGGCTGCGGCTCGATGGAGCGGACGATTTTGCGAATCTCGTTGATGTATATTTCGTGCGGAAACTGCGTCCAGAAAATTATCCGCGTCGCGGCAATTTCTTTCCAGATGGCGCGCGCGGCTTTGACGCCCGACATCTGCGGCATTTGAATATCGAGAATGCAAAGCGTCGGTCGATTGGCGAGCGCCAGCCGGACGGCGCTTTCTCCGTCAAACGCTTCGATCACCGGCAGATGAGCGGAAAACTCGCGCGTCAAAAGCTCGCTCAGATAATGGCGTTGGGCGTTGTTATCTTCGGCAATTAATATCGACATCGGCTAAACTGAAGCGGAGACTTTCTAATTTGTTTCGCAATTAGATTATTTATGGACTTTTCCGCCGAAAGTCAATCCGATTTGCCTGATTGCAGCTTCAGCGAAAAATAATGCGCCTCGATAATCATTCGCTTTTCCAGATAAAATTTGTGCGCGCCGAATCTTTTGACGTGCGAAACCAGCTTGATCTGGTCGCAATTTTCCCGCCTGGCATATTCGACCAGCCAATCGAACAATTCTCCGCCGAAGCCTTTCGAGCGCTCGCCGCTTTTGGCAACTAAATCTTCGATTTCCATATATTTTCCGCCGCCGAGCCACTCGGAAATTCTGAATCCGGCGACCGCTTTCACATCGCCTTCAATCAAATAAGCCAATCGAAAACCGTTGATTTCGGATTGTCTTCTGACGCGCGCCAGAAACTCTTCGCGCGAAATGTGCGGGCGCAGTTCAGACATCACCGCGTAGGAATCGAGGATTTGCGCATCGCTCTCCGCCAGATGTATTCGGTTGTTCATACTCATAAAATTATTTTTCAACTAAAGTTTTTCGATTTCGGAATCTCCCGTAAAAATAAATTTTAATTCAAATCGGCGTTCGCGCAAACGTCGATTCTCGACAAATTTTCGCTTGCCGCGAGTTATAATTAAACTTAGAATTTTTATTATGGCTAATCCGAAACTTAGATTGGCGGAGAATGTCGAAGGCGCGTTTTTCGTTGACGAAACCTGTATCGATTGCGACACTTGCCGTCAGCTGGCGCCCGCTTCGTTTCGCGACCACGGCGGGCAATCGAGCGTTTATCGACAGCCCGCCGGCGAAGAAGAAGCGCGTCTGGCAATGATGGCATTAGTCGCGTGTCCGAGCGGTTCAATCGGCGCGGGCGAGCGGCTCAACGCCAAAATCGGAATCGGAGCTTTTCCGCATTTAATCGCCGAAAACGTTTATTACTGCGGTTTTAATTCGGAAAAAAGCTTCGGCGCGTGGAGCTATCTGATTGTCCGCGCGCCGGAAAACGGCGGCAATATTTTGGTAGATTCGCCGCGTTTTACAGCGCCGCTCGTCAGGCAAATCGAAAAAATGGGCGGCGTCGCCCGAATGTTTCTGACGCATCGCGACGATATTGCCGAGCATCAGGCTTTCAACGAAAAATTTGGCGCGTCGCGCGTTATGCACGCCGCCGACGGAGCGAAAAATATCGGCGTCGAACTCGTCATCGAAGGCGAAGAAGCCGTCAAACTGGATGACGAATTAACCGTTATTCCCGTGCCCGGACATACGCGCGGCTCGCAGGTTTTGCTTTACAAAAACAAATTTTTGTTTACGGGCGACCATTTAGCCTGGTCGCCGCGCCGAAAAAGCCTGACCGCTTTTCGCTCGGTCGCGTGGTATTCGTGGGAAAAACAAACGCGCTCTATGCAGAAGCTGCTCGAATACGATTTCGAATGGGTTCTGCCCGGACACGGGCGCATCGCGCAGCGCCCGAAACAGGAGATGAGAGAACATTTAATGGGCTGCATCGAATGGATGAAGCGAGTCTAAAAAAACGATGAACCTGGAACGCAGAACGATGAATCGCAGTTTTCGCGTTCAGCGTTCCTAATTCATCATTTCTTTTCAAATACTTTTTATTTGTTGCAACATTTCAATTTATTTATTGCAACATTTGATTCATAATGTTCGTTAAAAGGGGAAGTACTCATTAAAACGCTTTAAATTAACCGTTAAATTTTTATTCATAGGATTTTGTGTTTTATGAAACAATTGTCGCCGCCTCTCCGCCCGCAGCTGATCAAACATCATCAAACAAGCGATATGAATTTGTGCGAAGTGGCTTATCCGCCGCGGCTGCGGCAGGCGCGCCACACGCACAAATACGCTTCTTTCAGCTACGTTCTGAGCGGCACTTACGCTGAAAGCTTAGACCGGCGCACGCATCGCCGGCAAACCTCGACCGTCGTTTTTCATCCGCCGGCGGAATCGCACGCCGTCGAGTTTGAAAACGACGTGCGGATTTTAAGCGTCGAATTCGGCTTTGAAAAGCTTTCCTCTATCAGCCGCCAATCCGTCATTTTCGAGGCTTCGGCAATCTGCCGCTCGGAGAAAACAAACTGGCTCGGCGAGCGTATCTACCAGGAATTTCAGCGAATGGACGCGTTTTCGATGCTCGCCGTCGAAGGCTTGATTTTGGAATTGCTGGCGGAAGCTTCGCGTGCGCGCGTCGGCGCCGCTGAAAAAGGCTGTCCGCAGTGGCTCAAGCAGTCGAAAGATTTCCTGCACGACAACTTTACCGAATCTTTCACGCTGCAAGAGATTGCCCGTGTGGCGGACGTTCATCCGGTTCACCTGTCGCGCGTGTTTCGCGAAAAATTCGGCTGCACGATTGGCGAATACGTTCGCCGCCTGCGCGTCGAATTCGCCTCGCGGCAGATTCTTTCCAGCGAAGAATCTCTGGGCGAGATTGCTCACGCGGCGGGCTTTTCCGACCAGAGTCATTTTAATAAAACCTTCAAGACCGCTTTCGGTCTGACGCCCGCCGAATACCGGAAAACTTTTCGCCGAAGTTAGATTGATACAAGAATGTTTGTTCTGTTCAAGACGCATCCTCGAATGCGTGCTATAAAGGCGTCAACATAATGTTTTGGGAGACTCTATGCTTAAAATCAAACTTTCCGCTTTGTTTGTGTTTGTTTTCGGACTTCAGGCTTTCGCGCAATCAACGAGCGCGCCGCTTTTAATCGGGCGCGTCGCCGTCAATCAAACGCACGTCGCCTTTACCTACGCCGGAAAAATCTGGCTCGTCGAAAGAAACGGCGGCGCGGCGCGGCGTTTGACCGGCACGCCGAACGAAGAAATGAATCCGGTTTTTTCGCCCGACGGAAAACAAATCGCTTTTTCCCGCTCGAACGGCAACGACTGGGACGTTTTCGTAATTTCCGCCGACGGTCGGGGCGAAGCGCGCCGCGTTACGATTATGCCGGAAGACGATTTAGTAACCGCCTGGACGCCAGACGGCAGGGAAGTGATTTTTGAAACGACGCGCGACCAGGAAGGCGTCACGCGGCTTTACAAAATGGCGGTCGAAAACGGAACGCTTGCCGCGCCGCTGCCGATGCAGCAGGCTTATCAGGGCGTATTTTCGCCCGACGGGAATTTCGTCGCTTTCAACCCGCGTCTCGGTTTCGGCGAATGGCGTTACTATCGCGG
>DASVRL010000214.1:0-7261 GCA_036388635.1 Pyrinomonadaceae bacterium | reverse complement strand
AAGGCAAAAGCAAAAAGGCAAAAGCGAAATGCAGGCGACCGCCGGATTTGATTTTCAGAATCCGGCGGAAGCCGAATTATCCTTTTGCCTTTTTGCTTTTGCCTTTTTACTTTTTCACGCTTTTGCCTTTTATCGTTTAATTCGATAAATTCAAATTTGCAGTTTGTGATTGAAAATTTGCCGAGGTGGTGAAATTGGCAGCCACGCAGGTCTTAGGAGCCTGTGCCGTAAGGCGTGCGAGTTCGAGTCTCGCCCTCGGCACCAAAATCAGTTACGAATTACAAATTACGAATTATGAATTGAGTCCGGTTGGCTCAATCGTTGGAATTAAATCAATCAATCATTCGTAATTCGTAATTTGTAATTCGTAATTTTACAAAGAGAGGTTGCCCGTCCGTATTAACTGACGCGGACGGGCAAGTTTATTTAAGAGATGAAAACAGAAGTTATCGAAGTTTCACCGACACAGAAAGAAATCAAAATCGAGATTGACGGCGATACCGTCCGCGACGTTTACAACAAAATCGCCAAAAAATACGCGCAAGCCGTGACCGTTCCCGGCTTTCGCAAAGGCTTCGCGCCGCTCGACATCGTGAAAATGCGTTACAAGGACGAGATTAAAAACGAGACCTTGCGCGAGCTTTTGCCCGACCGCGTTTCCGAGGCGATTCAGGAAAATAATCTGAATCCGCTCGGCGAGCCGCAGCTTCACCTGGAAAACGCGGAAAATATTAAACTTAACGGCTCGGAGCCGATTTCGCTTCACGTTCACGTCGAAGTGATGCCGGAAATCCCGACGCCGGATTATGAAAGTCTGGAAGCCGTTCGCCGCGTTCGTCCCGTTAACGACGAAGACCTCGAACGCGTTATCGACCAGCGCCGCCAGCAAGCCGCGTCCCTGATTCCGGTCGAAGACCGCAAATCGCAGGAAGGCGACACGGTTATCGCCGATTTGGAAGGCACGTTTGTCGGCGACGCGGAAAATCCCGAGCCGATTAAGGTCGAAGATTTGGAAATCAAATTGGGCGACGCCGGAATAGAAAAAACTTTTTCGGAAAATCTGACCGGCGTCGAAGAAGACGAGGAAAAAGAATTTACGGTCGAATATCCGGCTGATTTCAATGCGCCCGCGCTTGCCGGAAAAACGGTCAATTACAAAGCGAAAATCAAATCGGTCGGCACGATGGAATTGCCCGAAGCCGACGACGAATGGGCGGGCAGTCTGGAGGAAGGCTTCGAGACGATGGCGGATTTGCGCCGCAAACTGCGCGAGGATTTGGAGATGGTTTCCAAATCGGAAGCCGACAATCGCGTGCGCGACGAACTGATTACAAAGTTGATCGAAGGCAATCAGTTTGAAGTGCCGAACACTTTAATCGACATTCAGGCGCGCAATCTTCTGAACAATTTCGCGCAGGATTTGCAGCAGCGCGGAATGGATTTGAATCAGGTGGACGAAAATTTTGTCCGGATGGCGTATGAAAATATGCGCGGGCAAGCCGAAAAGGATGTGCGCGGCGCGATGCTGCTGGAAAAAATCGCCGAGCTTGAAAACGTCGAGGTGACGGGCGACGAAATCAATGAGGAAATCGAGCGCATAGCGCAATATTACGGCGTTCCGCCGGAACAAGTCCGCGCTTCACTGTCGCAGCAGGGCGGCGAAAACAACATCGCCGACCGTTTGCGAAGCAGAAAAGCGGTCGAGGCTTTAGTGGAAAAAGCGAAAGTTTCCGATGGCGAGTGGATTGACGAAAGCCAAGCCGATGCAGCCGCGCCGGAAACGGAAACCGCTTCGGAAGCGCAATCCGAAGAAAAACCGAAAAAAACGAGCAAGAAAAAAGCCGACGGCGACGACGAGCCGAAAGCGAAAAAGGAATCGAAGACGAAAAAGAAAAAGTCGGAAGATTCTGAATAACTGATAACTGGTAGTGGATAACTGATAGCGAAAAACCGAACTATCAGTTACCAGTTATCAACTATCAGTTATTTCCGGTTTGCATTTTGCGGAATAAATTGTAAAATCCTTTTGACTGGACACAGGACGGCTAGTCGATTCAACGATTTATCTCCGCAAAGCTAACTCAAGTTCTTAATTAAATTAGACCAAATTTTGGCAGGGAAAGAGTAAAGATTTATGGCATTAGTTCCAATGGTGGTCGAACAAACTTCGCGGGGCGAACGAGCTTTCGACATCTATTCCAGACTTTTAAAAGACAGCATTATTTTTATCGGCACGCCGATTGACGATATGATTGCCAATCTGATTGTCGCGCAGCTTCTTTTTCTCGAAGCGGAAGACCCCGAGCGCGACATCAATTTGTATATCAACAGCCCAGGCGGCTCAATTACGGCGGGAATGGCGATTTACGACACGATGCAGTTTATCCGCAACGACGTGACGACGATTTGTATCGGGCAATGCGCCTCGATGGGCGCAATGCTCCTTACCGCCGGGACGAAAGGCAAGCGTTTCGCGCTGCCGCATTCACGCATTTTGATTCACCAGCCTTCCGGCGGCGCGCAGGGGCAAGCGACCGACGTGCGCATTATGGCGGAAGAAATCATTCGTATGCGCGAGCTGACTTCGCGTCTGCTGGCGCATCACACCGGGCAATCTTATGACCAGGTTGAAAAAGACGTCGAGCGCGACCGCATTCTGTCGCCGATTCAGGCGAAAGAATACGGCTTGATTGACGAGGTCATCGAACACCGAGAATAGTGGTAAACTGTAAACGGTAAGTGGTAAGTGATGAATATAATTTTCACGCTTACCACTTACCACTTACCACTTACCACTTACCACTAAATATGGCATCATTTCATCGTTTAGAAGAAGTTTTACGCTGTTCGTTTTGCGGCAAGTCGCAGAACGAGGTCAAGAAATTGATTGCGGGACCGAGCGTCTATATCTGCAACGAATGTATAGACATCTGTAACGAAATCATCAATGACGACGAGCAGGCGGAAGCCGCGTCGGCGCGTCCGCCGCTGCCGAAGCCGCAGGAAATCAAAGCGTTTCTGGACGAGTACGTCATCGGTCAGGACGAAACGAAAAAGCGTCTTTCGGTCGCCGTTTACCAGCATTATAAACGAATCGAAATTGCCAAGCGCCGCACCGACGTCGAGCTGCAAAAATCGAATATCATTCTGATTGGTCCGACCGGCACGGGCAAAACTCTGCTCGCGCAAACTCTGGCGAGAATCTTAAACGTTCCTTTCTGCATCGTCGACGCGACGACTCTGACCGAAGCCGGTTACGTCGGCGAAGACGTCGAAAATATTATTTTAAAGCTTTTGCAGGCGGCAAACGGCGACGTCGAGCGCGCGCAGCAGGGAATTATCTTTATCGACGAAATCGACAAAATCTGCCGCAAGGACGACAATCCTTCGATTACGCGCGACGTTTCGGGCGAAGGCGTCCAGCAGGCTTTGCTGAAAATTCTCGAAGGCACTCCCGCCAACGTTCCGCCGCAGGGCGGGCGCAAGCATCCGCACCAGGAATTCGTGACGGTCGACACGACGAATATTCTTTTCGTCTGCGGCGGCGCGTTTGTCGGGCTGGAAAAGGTCGTGGAAAAACGTTTTCGCAACAAGTCCCTGGGCTTTGCGGCGGAAATCAAACCGAGCAAACAGCGTCACGCCGAATCTCTGGAAAAACTCGAACCGGAAGATTTGATTCGCTACGGCTTGATTCCGGAATTTGTCGGTCGTCTCGCCGTTTTGGGAACGCTGCACGAACTGGACGAAAAAGCTCTGATACAGATTTTGACCGAGCCGAAAAACGCGCTTATCAAGCAGTACCAGCGCAAATTCGAGTTTGACAACATTCGCCTGAAATTCACCGACGATGCCATCAAAGCCATCGCCCGCCAGGCTTATGAACGCAAAGTCGGCGCGCGCGGTCTGATGATGATTATGGAAGAAATTCTGCTCGAATCGATGTATCATCTGCCGTCGCAGAAAAAGGTCAAGGAACTCGTTATCACCAGCGATATGGTCGAGCGCAAAGCGCCGGTTTTTGAAATCATTGGCGAAGTCGATACGGAAGCCGCCGCATAGAAAAGGTAAAGGGTAAGGGATAAAGGCGAAAGATAGAGGAATATAATTCCTTTTCCTTTCGCCTTTCGCTTTTTTAAGCCGTGTAGCTAAGCGCCGCGTAAAATCTTTGCGCTTCGCCGGCGATCAGGTTCGCTTTATCCAGACGATTGATAATCCGGCGCGCATTGACCCAATCTTCCTGCGTCGCCGAAAAATAATCGGACAGCTTTTTGCCGGTAAAGGTGCCGTTTGTCATACCGTAGAACAAAATTTTCACGCAGTTTTCCAAATCCAGCGCGAGCTTTGGATTGCCGACTAAATCGGCGCCGAGAATTTTACTGAATTTGGTGTAATTGAGCCGTCCCGTGATCTGCACGAAACCTCTGCCCTTGAATCTGAGCCCGTCGCCCGGCTGGGTATTGCCTAAATCTTTGCGACCGTCGTATTTTTTGAAATACGAATCCGGTCCGTATTCTTCGATGCCCTGAAACTTTTTGTCCGTCTCGTGATAAACGGTCGCCAGCATATACGCCAGCCAGCGGTCGTCTTTTCGGGTGTGCTTGGCTTCCCATTCGTCGAGAATGGCGGTTATGCCTTCAACCTGCTTTTGCGTCAGGCTTTTGCCGAACAATGAAGTTCTGACGTGGTCAAAAAAGAATTTGCGATTTATTTCACTCATAGATTTTTATCCTTACAATCGTATTTTTAAAACCTAATTTAAAACTATCGAAATTTATCATTTCAAAGCCGAATAGCCAAACTCGATTTTAATCCGAACGGGAAGGCAGTTTTTGTTCCGCAAAAATAATTCGCCGGCGGAGTCTTTATTTATAAGTATTTTTTTTACCGTCAATAAATTATTTGTTTCGAGTTATATCATTTCTGATAGTTTGGCTATCAGAAATGATATAGGTTATGATGCTTGACGAGTTCCGATTCTAATTCGTTCTCCTGAAGGAAATTAAAAAATGGAGCCCATCTTAGTTTTTTCTACCGGCGACGCAGAAACCGAAACTTTCCCGCTCAAGGGAATCGAGTCGGTCACGTTCGGACGCGCCGAAACCAATGAAATTGTCCTTTCTGACGGCGATGTTTCGCGCTGCCACTGTTCGATCAAGGAAGTTAACGGCAGTTATTATCTGACGGATTTGGACAGCCGCAACGGGACGTTTCTGAACAACGCGCCCGTGAAAGAAGCCGTTTTAAGGCACGGTGATTGCATTCGCATCGGCAAAACTCTCATTTTGTTTCGGACAGATGATGAGCAGCTGAGTGCAATAATGCCTTTCCAAGATAATTTTCAATTTGATAACGGCGCCTTGATTACGCGCTCGGAGATTCGCTTTGCCGTCGAGCCTAATCTGCACAAAATGCCGCAGGATTTGAATGCGCTGGCGAGACTCGGACGGGCTTTGAATGAAAGCCGCGACACGGCGCATCTGCAAAGCCGTTTTCTGGAGATTATTCTCGAATTGATGCCGGCGGCGGAGCGCGGCGTAATTCTGTTGTTTGAAGACAATCTTAACGAGCCGAAATCCGTTTCGGTCGTCACGCGAAATCCGCTCGATACGGAGAAAGTAACCGTCAGCCGCACGGTGA
Organism: Pyrinomonadaceae bacterium; assembly: GCA_036388635.1. Lineage (GTDB taxonomy): Bacteria > Acidobacteriota > Blastocatellia > Pyrinomonadales > Pyrinomonadaceae > JALZHR01. The sequence goes on along the minus strand of DASVRL010000214.1, from coordinate 1,624 downwards.
CCGAGCGTGTTTTAAACGAAAAAATCGCCTTGCTCAGCAATGATTTAAGAGACCAGGGACTAGAGAACGCCGAGAGCTTGATTGCCAAGCGCGTCGCCGCTTTGTTGTGCGTTCCGCTCCAGCTCAACGAAGTGCAGGGCTTGATTTATCTGGATTCGTGCCAGCCGGACGCGAAATTTACCGAAAATCATTTGCAGCAATTGACGGCGATTTCCGTTTTGGTTTCGGCGGCTTTGGAGCAGCGGCTTTCGATTCAGGCGCTGGAAAAGGAAAACGCCCGCCTGCAAACCGAGCTGGAAATCGAAACCAATCTCATCGGCGTCAGCCAGGAAATAAACAAGGTCTTTCAACTGATTAAAAAAGTTTCGCCGACCGATTCCAATGTTTTGATAACGGGCGAATCCGGCACGGGAAAAGAGCTGGTGGCGCAGACGCTGCATCGCAACAGCCGCCGCACCGACAAGCCTTTCGTGGCTATAAACTGCGCCGTTTTAAATGAACACCTGCTGGAAAGCGACCTTTTCGGACACGAAAAAGGCTCGTTTACCGGAGCCGTCGCGCAGAAAAAAGGCAAGCTCGAAATAGCGGACGGCGGAACCGTCTTTCTCGACGAAGTCGGCGAGCTGGCGCCGCATCTTCAGGCAAGGCTGCTGCGCGTTTTGCAGGAGCGCGAGTTTCAGCGCGTCGGCGGCGTCCTGACGCTTAAAACAAACGTGCGGATAATCGCCGCGACCAATCAGAATCTACAGGAAAGCGTCAAAAAGGGAACTTTTCGCGAAGACCTTTTCTTTCGCTTAAACGTCGTGCAGATAAACGTGCCGCCGCTGCGCGAGCGCAAAACGGACATTCCGCTGCTGGCTCAGCATTTCGTCAACAAATACAGCGAGCGCTGCAACCGGAAAGTCGTCGGGCTGTCAAAAAAAGCGCGCGAAGTTTTGAGCAATTACGAATGGACGGGCAACGTGCGCGAGCTGGAAAACGTGATTGAGCGCGCCATCGTGCTCGGCTCGACCGAAACCATTATGCCCGAAGATTTGCCGGACGAAATCGCCGAAAACGCGATTTTTGCCGAAGAATCTGCGGAAAACGGCTTTCACGTGCAGTTAAAAGAAGCCAAGCGAAGAATCATTATGGCGGCTCTGTTCGAAGCCAACGGGCATTACACGGAAGCGGCAAACTCGCTCGGCATTCACCCGAACAATCTGCATCGCCTGGTAAAAAGTCTCGGCATTAAGGAAGAAGTCAAAAAAGTTTAAATTTTAAAAATTCTCAATCAGCACTAAATTATTCCGCATCACGCCGCGCGCGAAAACGACCGATTTCCCGTCGCTCGAAAAATCGAACGAAAAAATCCGGTCAGCCGAAAAATCCGTCAGCTTTTTCGGTTCGCCGCCCGCCAGCGGCTGCGCGAGGATATTGGAGACGCCGTTTTTCGTGTCGATATAAGTAATCGCCTGCCCGTCGGGAAACCACCGCAGAGTTGCCTGCACGAGCGGCGAATTTTCACCGGAAAAATTAAAAGTTTTAAGAATTTCACCTTTTTCCGCCGAAACGACGGCTAATTCAAATTTATCTTCGGGATTTGTGCCGCGCGTCAGGCAGGCGATCGTCTGACCGTCCGGCG
>DASVRL010000213.1:0-13036 GCA_036388635.1 Pyrinomonadaceae bacterium | reverse complement strand
CGTCGAAAATATTATTGCGGACGGTCAATTGATGCCCGCCTTTTTCTTCCGAGCCGTTAATGCTCAAAGCGTTTGCCGAGCCGCGCACGACGTTGTTAATAAAAACGATGTCGGCGGCAGTCGCGCCCGCGCCGCTGTCGGTAGTCGATTTAATGACGATTGCCGTGCCGTCCTGCGCGCTGCCCCAGTTGTTGGTCATCAAATTGTTTTCGATGCGGATGCGCCGACCGTTTTTGATTTCAAACAAATTCTTGACGTCCCAGCCTTCTTCGCGCCAGCTCAAAGGCTTGTTCATCCAGTTGTCGCGCACGATGCAGTCCGCAGGAATCAGCCCCAAAGCCGAACCCGCGCCGCCGAAAAGAACGTTTTCCGCCGCCGCTTCCAGATAATTATTGACGATTTCGACGTTGCCGTCCGTCGCCCAGACGGCAATCGCCTGCGATTCCTCGCCTTTGCGTTTAATGTCGGAAATATGGCTGTTCGCGATTTTCAGAAAGCGCCCGTTGGCGGCGATGCCGCGTCTTTGTCCGAGCGCCGAAGTGGCGTGAATATAAACGCGGTCGAACTCGATGTGATGCGGCAAATCTTCGAGCCGCTTTTCGTCGGTCGCGCCGATTTTGATGATGTTGCCGATGCCGTCTTTCGTGCCGCCGAATTCGATGCCGATAAAGCGATAATGATGCGCTCCCGGCTCGGCGTTTATCACCGGCTCGTTGTTCGGCGAGGAAATTTTCGGCAAAACCGCGCCGTATCTTTTCGGGTCGAGCCGCGTATCGGCGGGCGGAAGCTGCGTGTCGGCGGCGGAAGTGCGAATCGTGACGAATTCGTTTCCGGCTTTGGCGGGCAGATTGAAATTGCCTTTAAACGCCGCGCCCGCTTGCAGAAGAATCGTGTCGCCCGGTTTCGATTTGTCCAGAGCCGCCTGCAAATCGCCGCCCGCGCGAACGACAATCGTGTTTCCCGCAAATTCCAGAGCCGCTTCCCGCGCGAAATTCTGATAAGCGTAAAAGCCGAAAACGGCGAGCGGCAAGGCTAAGACGACAACGACAATAATCAATAAAAGCGGCTTGTAAAACCGTTTTTCAACCGCTTTGCCGCTTTGCTGTCGCCCGCGCAGAATTTTTTCGCGTTCTTTCTGCTTCTGCGCCCAGGTTTTAGCGCTACTGCTGCTGCTGCTGTTATTCATACGCTTCGCTCCGAAAAATAAAAATAAATGCCGTTTTGCGGCGCGTCCGTCTTATTATTTTAATAACAGACCCGGTAATACGCGCTTTTTGCATATTCGCCCGCCACCAGATTCCAGCCGGCGGCGGAAAGCCACCAGTTAAACGGCGGCGGCGTCTGAATTCCCGTGCGCGCCGATTCGATGCCGATTTCCACTTTATTTTCGACCGAAACTTTTCTAAAAGTCCACAGCGCGCGGCGCGTGTGATAAGCGGACGTGACGAGCAAAACGGATTTCAGATTTTCCGTTTTAGCTTTTTCGGCAAACGCGCGCGCTTCGTCAATAGTGCCTTCAACCGTCGACGGTAAAATTTCGATGGCGTTCGGCGAAACGCCCTGTTCGATTAAGCTTTTTCGCGCCAGCTCGACGAATTTCGGATTTTTTTGCTCCAATTGCGACCAGCCCGCCTCGCCGCCGTCGTCGGTCAATAAAATTTTGGCTGAAATTCCCTTCCGGTAAAGCTCGGCGGCTTTCTGCGTCCGCTCTATAAAAGTCGCCGAACCGCCGAGAATCAAAATCGCGTCGGCGCGTTCCAAAGGTTTTTCGACAATCAAACTTTCAGCCAAAAACGGCGCGAGAAAAATCCAGCCGAGAAACAATGTGAGAAAGACAACGGCGATTTTGAAGCTTCGCCTCATCGACGCGTCTCCGTCTCGCCGCGCTGGCGCGCCGCAATCACTTCGCGCAGCTCGTCGATTTTCGCCTCCCAGCTTTCCTGTTCAATCGAATCGCTGATTAGCGCCCGCCGCGCCGGATTTTCGAGCGCCGCTTCGATCTGCCCGATAAATTCTTCGTGCGTTTTTCCGATGCGGCAATGTTTTAAAATCCGCACTTCGGGAATGTCCGTCGAAACGACTTCCAGTCCCGCCGCCAGGTATTCGCGCACTTTCAGAGGATTTGCCGCGAGCGTTAAGTCGTTGACTATAAAAGGATTCAGCGAGACATCGAAGCCTTTGCAAAAAGCCGGCAAATCCGCATAAGGCTGGCGACCTAAAAAATGAACGTTGGCTATCCCGTCCAGAGTTTTTATTTTCTGTTCGGCGTCGACCGCGATTTTTCCGATTAAAACGATTGAGCCGCTTTTAAAATGCGCGGCGATTTTTTTTATCAGCTCAAAATCGACCCAATCGGCTAAAAGCCCGTGAAATCCGATAACCGGCTGCGGTAAGTCTTTAATTTCGTCGGGAACCGGCGTTTCTTCAGCGAGCGCTTTGCGAAAATGCCGCCAGTCCGTGCCGTGCCGGATTAAAAAAGTGTTCGGGTTGAATTTACGCTTCGATTCGAGCAGTTTTTCCGCCGAGACGACGACCAAATCCGATTTTCTGAAAAGCTCTTCCTCGATTTCCTTTAAGCCGTTTGCCGCGCCCGTAAAAGCCGTGTATTCGTCGACGCAGTAATAAATCAGACTCTCTTCGCCGAGCCTTCCGGCAAGCAAGCCCGCCGCCGGATTAAAAACCATATTGACAGGCTTTTGAAACTTGAGTTTCCGCATCGCCGATCTAACCTGCGAAAGCAGAAAGCTCTGATTAAATTTTCTGACCGCCGCGCTGCCGTAAGTCGGAATCGCCAGCGGATTGAGCACGAAAATATTTTTTTCGACTTCGCGAACCGGCTCGGTAAAAGCCTTTAATTTTTTGAAAATCCGCGAAACGTCTTTTGACGAAGCGGTCGGCATCCGGTTGGCGATGGCGTTTATCCACAAGATTCGATTATCGCGCGATAAAACGCGCATCAAGTGAGTTTTCGAAAGCGGGTCGCCCGTCCAATCGTGGCTGAAACACAAAATGTCGCGCCCGCGCAGAGCATCTGGAATCTCAGTTTTTTCTCTTGTTTTTTCGATTTCCGCAACTAGCATAAATCAGATGGTGACAAACTCTTTTGCCAATTCGCTTTCTTTATTTTCCGGCGTTTCGCCGTCGATAAACTGCCTTTGCCACATTTCGAAATTGACGAGAAACCACAATCTTTCGTCGTGATTTTCGCCCGCGTGGTGGCGCGCGACGATTTCGCCGACAAAATCGGCGTTAAAAATTCCGCGCGATAAGGCGCGCTCGTGTAAAACATATTCGTCGACGACGTGGCGAAACTCGTTTCTAAACCAGTTTCCGATTGGAACGGGAAAGCCCATTTTCGGGCGATTTAAAATTTCGTCTGGCAAAATTCCGCGCATCGCCTCGCGCAGAATCCATTTCGTCTCGCGCCCGCGAATTTTCATTCGCTGCGGCAATCTCGCGGTATATTCCACGAGTTTGTGGTCGAGAAACGGCACGCGCGATTCAATCGAAGCCGCCATCGACATCTGGTCCTGCTTCATCAAAAGCTCGTGCAGGTAAGTTTTCGTGTCGGCGTAGAGCAGTTTGTCGAGCAAATCCTCGGCGTCCGTCTGCGCCAGATGATTTTGCAAAACCGCGTACGGATTTCGCTCCGCAATTTTTTCTTTCGTTTCATCGCTCAGAAGATTTTCCTGCATCGACTTTGAGAAAATGGCGAAATTATCGAAATACAAATTTTCAATGTCAGCCGAACGCGACAGAAACGTGCGTTTTAATTTCCCGCTTGCCGGCAGATTTTCCAGATTGCTTTTGACAAATTCCCGCAGAAAATTCGGCGCGAGCGATTCGTATTTCGCGCCGTATTTCAAAAGCGCGAGAGTTTTCCGGTAGCGCCCGTAACCGCCGAGAATCTCGTCGCTGCCTTCGCCCGTCAAGACGACTTTAACGTGTTTCTGCGCCAGTTTCGAGACGAAATAAAGCGGAACCGACGCGATAAATCCGAGCGGCTCGTCTTCGTGCCAGACCAATTTCGGCAAAGCTTCAAAAAATTGTCCCGGCGTGACGGTGATTTCGTGATGCTCGGTTTGAAAAGCGTCTGCGACCAGCCGCGCGTATTCCAATTCATTGGCTTCGCGCTCGCTGAAGCCGACCGAAAAAGTTTTTATCGGCTCATCCACCATCTGCGCCATCATCGCGCAAATCGCGGACGAGTCGATGCCGCCCGACAAAAACATTCCGAGCGGAACGTCCGCCATCAAACGCAGTTCGACCGATTTTCGGAAAAGCTCACGCCATTCTTCCACAAAATACGAATCTTTCGGCAAAGTGGCTTTTCCCATTTCGGGCGTCCAGCCCTGCTGCGCCTCTTTCGGCTCGAAACTTACGTCCCAGTATTTCCGGATATTAATTCGCCCGTCTTTCCAAATCAGAGTGTGTCCGGGCGCGAGACGCTTGACGTCTTTGAACAAAGTCTCGTCGCCGGAAGTTCCGTGATTCGCCAGCTGGTCGGGCAAAACGCTGAAATTTATTTCCGCGCGGACGGCTTTCGCTTCCAGCAGGCTTTTGATTTCCGAAGCGAAAAACAAATTCCCTTCCGCGTCGTGAACGTAATAAAGCGGCTTGACGCCGAGCCGGTCGCGGGCGATAAACAATTCTTTTTTGCGCCGGTCCCAAATCGCGAAGGCGAACATTCCGCGCAATTTTTCGACGCAGTCCGCGCCGTATTCCTCGTAAAGATGCAGAATCGTTTCCGTGTCGCAGTGCGTTCGATAAACGTGATTTTTGGCTTCGAGTTCGGCGCGGTAATCGGCGTGATTGTAAACCTCGCCGTTGTAGACGATGCAAACGGACGCGTCTTCGTTAAACATCGGCTGCGCGCCGTGCGAGACATCGACAATCGAAAGACGTCGATGCCCGAGACCGACGTTTGCCTCGACGAAAACGCCGCCGTCGTCCGGTCCGCGATGATGAATCGCGTCGCGCATCCGGCGCAAAGTCGATTCGTCAACGCGCCGCTGGTCGCTTGAAAATGCTATTCCGTTGATTCCGCACATAAAATTCGTTTAGCCTGATTGAGCCGCGTTTCCGATTTTTCAAGCCGCGCCGGTTTCCGCTAAATTTCGTAAAACATTAAATATAAGCCAGAACAGCCAGAGCGATGAAACCTTCGACGGCAAAGTTTTTTCGCTCGAGCTTGCGCCCTGCGCGCCGCTTATTTCTTCATAGAGACTTAAAACCGCCGTGATATTCCGGTAATCGTCCGGCTTCGCCGATTTTATTTTCCCGTTTTGACCGAGCGCCGCGTCCAGCGCCTTTTCCAGCGCCGCGCAGTCGCCTTTCGGTATCAGACAGACGCCTTCGGGACGCATTCCGTTGTCGGTCGCCACGACGGGCGTGTCCAGGTGAAGCGCCTCGCGGATGGAAATCGCGTCGCCGTCGTAATCGGTCGTGCGCAGCAAAACGTCGCAGTCGTTTATTAAATGAAGCGTGACGGCGTGCGTGACATCGCCCGCCAGCAAAATGTGTTCGCCGTCGGGCGCGGCGCTGATGATTCGGCGCAGCTCGTCTTCCATCTCGCCCGCGCCGGCAATTATTAGCCCCGCGCCGGGAAATTTTTTCCTGATTTTCCCCAAAACCTCAATCTGCAAAGGCAGATTATACGCGGGCTGAAGAAGTCCGACCGTCAGCAAAAAAGGCTTGTGCGCGGCGACAAATTTTTTGAGCGGCGCGGGAACGCGGACGTTTTCGTCCGGATTCTGATTAAAAAACGGGTAAATCAGACGAATTTTCTCTTTCGCCGCGCCGAATTTTTCAAACATTTCGACTTGCTCGCGATTGACGCAGACCAGACGCGTGTAAAGCCGAAAGATAAAGCCGCGCAGAGAAAATTTTCGCGCCGCGCGCCCGTCTTCCGAGAGAGGATAACCGCCCGAATGAAGCGTCAAAACGCTTTTTCCTTTCGCCGCCAGCGCGCAGACCGCCAGCAATCCGAGCACGCGCGCCGGAATTTCGCCGCCGATATGAATGTGAAGCAAATCGTATTTTAATTTGAGCAAAAGCCGCGCCAGCGCCAGCGGCGTCTGCGGATGATAAACGTCCGGCTCGCTGACGCTGCGCGCGCTGCGCGTGATGTTGATAATCGAACACGCGTGTCCGGCGCGGCGCAATTCGTCGCGAATCGCCAGCATATTGCGCTGAACTCCGCCCTGCGGCGGCGGATATGGTCCTAGAAGGAGAACGTGCATTTCTTAAAAGCAAACGATGAATGCGGAACGATGAATAATGAACAAAAGAAAGTTTCGAGTTATGAATTTTAAATTGCGGAAAATCATTAATTCAAAATTCAAAATTCAAAATTACTTCATCGTTCCGCGTTCCGCGTTCATTGTTTATAAAACCTCATCCAAATTAAATTCGCACGGCAGTCCGGTTTTCACCGATTCCAGCACCAGCAGGCAGCCGAGCGTGGCGCGCGCGCCGTCGCGGACGGTGACCGCGGTTTCCTTGCCGTCGCGCAGAGATTGAACGAAAGATTCGAGCTGCGCCGTATAACCTTTTTCGGCAAACCAGCGCGAATTTGTTTTCAAAGTTTTTTTCTTGACCGTCAGGCGTTTAAAATCTTCGGTCGTCGCGGCAACGCCGGGCGCGAAAGCCTCGACCAATTCTCCGCCCGAAGACTGGCTTCCGACGACCGTGTAAATAAAATTTCCGATCGAGCCATCGGCAAACCTGATCGACGCGGCGACGTTATGCTCGTCAAAACCGTAAGCCGAAATCGAAACCGGCTCGGAATCCAGAAGCCAATACATCAAATCTATAAAATGACAGCCTTCGCCCAGGACGACGCCGCCCTGACCGCTTTCCGCCGCCCACCCGTTTTCGATGCCCGGCGAGTTCATTCTGGTCGAAACGACCGCCGCGCCCGTGCGATTTTTCAGTTGCTTTTTCATCTCGACGTAATACGGCGCATACCGTCGATTAAACCCGACGGCGAGCTGTTTGCCGCTCGTCTTGACGGCTCGATAAATTTCGCGGCATTCTTCCAGCGTTATCGCCATCGGTTTCTCGATAAAAACGTGCTTTCCGGCGTCGAGCGCGGCGATTGCCTGTTCGGCGTGTTCTTTATGACGGCTGGAAATAAGAACCGCGTCGATCGTTTTATCATTTAAAATTTCGTCAAATTCCGAAGTGTGATACGCCGCATTAAAACGCATCGCGTAGGATTTTCCGCGCGCACCGTGACCGGAATAAACGGCGCGGAGCCGCGCGCCGCTAATCTTTTTCAGCGCGGGCAGATGCGCCCATTTCGCCAGGTTGCCCGCGCCGACGAGCGCGAAATTTATCTCGCCCGTTTTCGGCTGGTAATCGTCGACGACGATTTTTCGTTTCGGTTTATACGATTCGACGGCGTCTTCGAAATCGTTGACCGGATATTTTAAAACGACGGCGAGGCTCGCTTTTCCGTTGCCGTGCAAAATCGTGTCGTAAGCGCGCGGCGCGTCTTCCAGATTGTATTCGTGGCTGATTAAAGGCTTGACGTCGACTCTGCTGGCGGAAATCAGGCGCAAAAATTCTTCCATATTGCGATTTTCCGTCCAGCGCACATACGCGAGCGGATAATCGACGCCGCGTTTTTCGTAACTGGCGTCGTAGCTTCCCGGACCGTAAGCGCGCGCCATCAAAACTTTCAGTTCCTTGATATACATCTCGCCGCGCGGCATTTCCATCGGAACCGCGCCGACCACGATGATGCGCCCGCGGTCGCGCGACATCTGCGCGGCTTGTTCCAGCGGCTTTGCCGATTTCGACGCCGCCGCGACGATAACGCAATCCGCGCCGCGCCCGTCGGTTAAAGCTTTCACCTCGGCGACCGTTTTATCGCCCGCCAGCAAGCCGAAATCAGCGCCGGTTTTCCGCGCCAAATCAACTCTGTCGGGCTGTAAATCAATCGCTATCGGAATTCCGCCCTGGCAGCGAACCAATTGCGAAACCAATTGCCCGACAATTCCCAGACCGATAATCGCCACGCTCTCGCCGACGCCGATCTCCGCCAAACGGACGGCGTTCATCGCAATCGCGCCGAGCGTCGTAAAACACGCCGATTGAAAATCCACATCTTCGGGAACGCGCGCGATTAAATTGCGCCCGACGTTTATCGTCTCGCCGTGTCCGGTGCCTTCGCCGCCGTAAGCGACGCGCTGACCGATTTCCAAATCCGTAATGGTCGGATGTTTTTCAATGATAATGCCCGCGCCCGAATAACCGAGCACGGCGTAATCTTTAAATTTCGCGCGGACTTCGTTGACCGTGCTGACGGGATCGGTTTTCAGCATCACGTTCCAGACGGTTTTCAGATGCGAGGGATTGTCGGCGACTTCTTTCACCAGGCTGTCGGTGTGAATGTCGGCGGTTTCCGTGCCCGCGCTGATAAGCGAGTAAAACGGGCGCACCAGAACGTGATTTGCCGACGCCGTCGGGTCGGCGACTTCGTCAACAATGATTTCTTTTAATCCGCGGCGGATAACTTGTTTCATATTTTTTAGCTGGTCGAAAGTCGCGGCTCTCGACTTCTTTAATTCAAACCTTTTTTTCAATCTCCAAAAGCTTCTGCGGCTCGGCTTTTCCTTTCAATTCGGCGGCGAGCTTTTCATAGACGGCGAGCCATTGCGGGCGAATCGCTTCCCACGAATATTTCGCGCATTCTTTCCGCGCGTTGTCGATAATCGCCTGCGCGGCTTCCTGGTTTTCCAAAAGATAAATCGCTTTTGCCGCCAGCGCTTCGGCGTCGTTCGTGGCGACCAGCAATCCGGTTTCGCCGTCGGCGACGATATACGGAATGCCGCCCGCGTTCGTCGAAACGATCGGCAAGCCCGAAGCGAAACATTCAATCAACGAGCCGGGCATACAATCGAAATTCGGCGAGTTCAGATAAACGTCCGCCGAATCATACAGCGCCGCGATTTTATCGTGCGGCACCTGACCGATAAACTCGACATTTTTCAAATTCATTTCCCGCGCGACGCGTTCGAGTTTTTCGCGCTCGATGCCGTCATTGGCGACGATAAGTTTCGCGTCCGGAAACTTTTCGCTGATAATCCGGTAGGCGCGAAAAATGCATTCGATGTTATAGAGCGATTCCAGAATGCGGTTCGATAAAAAGATCGGGCGCAAAGCTTTTCGCGCGCGGAAAGTAAATTTATCGGTGTCGATGATGTTGAAAATCGAGCGTCCTTTCACGTCGAACTGCTCGAACACGTCAACCAGATAGCCCGAAGGCGAAACGACCGCGTCCGCCGTTCTGACCGCCCACAGAAAATATCTGCCCCAGCCGCGAAAGAAATTTTCCGCCTCGCCGCTGCGGTAATTGATAATCGTTTTTTTGCCGAAAAGCTTTGCCAGCAAAATCGCCGGCACGACCGACAAAACAAAACCGTAATAGGCAGCCGAAAAAATATGCACGATGTCGGCGCGCGGAATTTTGCCGAACAAATCGAAAAGATATTTCAGAGAAGTAACCGCCGTGCGCACATACGGAATTTTTTGCAGGCGCGGCGCGACCTGCGGATTTATCGGCTGTAAATCGACTTCCAGATGCGACTCGCGCCGGAAATTCTCCAAAAGCCGCTGCGCCTGCACGGCTTGCCCGCCGACCAGCGGCAGCGCCGGAGCGATGATGAGAATTTTCGTTTTTTCCGCCGGTTGATTCATCTGCAAAATGAAAATATTTGCCCCGAAGACGACAAAACGCGGAACGACGAACGCGAAACGCGAAATTGCAATTCATCGCGCGCCGCGCCGCATTCATCGTTTTCCTGGTGGTAAATCATTTCCTTTCCCCGTTCTTCTGCAACAATCTATCATACAAATCCAAAGTTTTCTTTAGCTGCGCCGCCGTCGAAAATTTCTGCTGCGCAAAGGCTCGCCCGCGCGCGCCGAATATTTTTGCTTTTTCCGCATCCCGTAAAAGCTCAAGCAGGCGCGTCGCCATTAATCTATCGTCATCTGAGGCGACGAGAAAACCGTTTTCGCCTTCCAGAACCGCTTCGCTCGCGCCGCCGACAGCCGTTGCCACGACGGGTTTTCCAGCCGCCATATACTCGAGAATCGAATTGGAAAAGCCTTCCGTCCGCGAGCTTAAAACGCAAACGTCGGACGCGCCGAGCAGGCGCGGCACGTCGCCGCAATTATCTATAAAGAACGATTCGTTTTCCAATCCCAAATCTTTCGTCAAATCTTTCATTTTAATGAGTAACGCGCCTTCGCCCGCCAGCACGAAACGCGCCGCCGGAAAATTTTCTTTCACGCTCCGGGCGGCGCGCAGAAACATCGCGTGATTTTTCACATAGCTGCGAAAATTGGCGACAATCGTGACGAATTTCAAATTTTCATCCGGCGGCAATTGAAAGCTTTTCAAAATTTCCGCGCGCGGCTCGTTTTTCCGGTCAAATTTCGCCAGCTCCAGACCGTTGTAAACGACTTCGATTTTTTTTGACGGAACGCCCGTTTCAATCAGATGATTTTTGACGGCGGCGGCGTTGGCGACGATGGCGTGAGCGAAAGCGTAGGCGCGGCGCTCGACAAACGCTTGCCCGCTCGATTTCGTTCCCGTCTCGCGTTTGGCGGCGATGCGCACCGGAACTCGCGCCATTCGCGCGGCAATCATCCCGAAAACGTTCGTGTAAAAATCGTGCGTCTGGATGAGGTCGATGCGATTTTCGCGTAAGAATGCGCGGCAGCGCGAAAGCTGGCGCGCCATATTCATATCATAAAACGAGCTGAGTTTGAATTCGGGAATTTCCGTGAAACCGAGTTTTTCGACGCTGCCGCGCAAAACGCCCGCGCCGTTCAGACAAGCGACGAAAATCCGGTGCGTTTCGTCTTCGTGCAAAAGCCGGATAAGCTGCGCCGCCTGGCGCTCGGAGCCGCCCGAATGAAAACTGCCGACGAGTTGGAGAATATTTTTTTTCACTGGCGTGCGGAAGAAAGGCTGGAAGCGTCCGAAATGTGAGCCGAATATAAATCAAACGATAACGGCAGCCGAATGTGCCTTTAAGAGTTTACTCCGATTGCTCCGAGTTTTTCAATATATATGTGTGCGAGCGACGCGCCGGAAGCGAGATGCTGAAAATGCTTTCGCTCGTTCTGACGTTCAGTTTATTGCCCAGACGCCGCGCCGAGGCGAATTTCAAGGCTTGCGGGTATTTGACGATTTCGCGGTTGTTGACGACGAAATTTTTGCCGTCGATTAAAACGAATTCCTCCGGCGCCTCTTCGCCCTCGCTCAGACGCGCCCAGACAAAGCGAAAATCCGTATCGAAAAATTCGGTGCGGACGATGCCTTCGCCGTCCGAGTAAACAAAAATGTCCGTGTAGCCGCGAAATTTGACGACAAAAGCGCGCCCGCCCGTGATTTCCGTTTCAAAAATTTCGGGCTTCGCCGAAAGCGAATCGATCGGAAACAGAAACGTAAAAAATTCCTGCGCCGCCGCTCCCTTCGATTGAAACTGCAAAAACGGCGCTTTCGTTCGCCTGCCGTAACAATCGGAAATCCAGTTTTCGCTCATCTGCCAGCCGCCGTTGTCGCCGATAATGGCGAGCCGCAAACCGGAATTTTTATCCGTTTCCTCGTCCGCATAAAAACTGCCGTTTTTCGCGCCGACGATTTGCGGATTGGTTTCGGCGTTGAAATGAAAATTCAGTTGATAATCGTGCGCGCCTTTCGTCTCGACAAAATCGCGCATTATCCAGTAATCGTTTTTCAAAAACAGAACGCTGCGCGCCTGCGTCGCCGGCGCTTCGGGCAGATGACGGTAGCCGTCGTGCGCGCCTTCAAAAAAATCAAAGCGGTTTTCGGCAATCCACGCTTTAACCTGCGGTTTTGCCATCGTCCGCCAGCTGAATTTCCCGCCGGTTTGCGAAGACGATTCGTTGTCGATGGTCAAGGCGTTGTGCGCGGCGGTCGAGCGAAAATAATTTCTCAAGTCTTCCGATTCGTGATAAGTATAAGTTCCCGCATCGACCAGCATCGTTCTGCCGCCCGTTGCCAAATCAAAAGCGAGCGTGTCGGCGTGACCGTGACCGCCCGCCATTGCGCCGACGTTTCCGCAGTCGATCAAAAAATAATTGTCGGTCGCCTCCCAGCCGTCGCGCATCACGAAATAACCGCCCGCCGGAAAGGATTTTGAATCGTGCAGCGGGCGCAGCTCGCCCAAATCTTCAAAGCTCTCGACGCCTTCCGCGCCCAAAAGCCAGAGCGTTTCCTGAGCCGCCTCGCGGGCGACAAATTTATAATCGCCGCGCTCGAAAATCACCGCTCCGGTCGCCAGAACCGCGCGAAAATCATTCGGCGCGCTGCGATTGCCGCCGAAAGGCAGGCTGCGCCCGCCGTCGTCGTCGCCGATGAGCGGCGTCGTGCCGTCGGGTCGCGTCACTTGCATCAGATAATTGAGCAAGAGCTGGAGTTTTCCGGCGAGCTTTTCTTCCTTTTCCCGGCTGCTCTGTTCGTCGCTTAAAGCTTTTAAAATCAGAAAATGCGTGTAGAAATCCGCCGTGTAGCGCGCATACCAGGTCGATTGCTCGAAATAAACGCCGTCCGGCAAAATCTGCCGGTCAAGCTCGGCAAAAAGAATTTCCGCGCCGGTTTCGCGCCAGGCGCGCGCCGACCGCAAAAACGGCAGCTGCGTTCCGAGATAGTAAAGTCCGAGCGCTTCGCCCGTCAGATGCGTGTTCGGGCTGTAATAAGTCGAGAGATACTTCTCGATATGCCTGCCGTGAACGTACAAAAATTTCACGGCTTTGCGGAAAAGCGCGGGCGAAAAGCTTTTCGCACCTCTGAAAAAATGAAACGCCCAGAGCCACGAAATCGCGCGAAACGCCACTTCCAGACTGCTGAACCAGTTGAGCCCCGCGCCCGGCGGATTCTGCTCCATCCAGCTTTCAAGATGGTCTGCAAAAGCGGCGGCGAAACGCTCGTCTTTGGTCAGCCAGAAAGCGACGCCGAGCGTGAAAAAATGCTGATGCCGGTTGAGTTCCCAGACGA
>DASVRL010000212.1:0-11704 GCA_036388635.1 Pyrinomonadaceae bacterium | reverse complement strand
TGAATCTGGGAAATAACGAAGAAATTTCTATCAGGGAGCTAGCCGAAAAAGCCATTCAAATTACCGGAAGCGCCAGCGAAATCCAATATATTCCTTACGACGAAGTTTACGGCGAAGGCTTTGAAGATATGCAGCGCCGCGTTCCGAGCCTCGAAAAAGCCGAGCGCTTAATCGGTTACCAGCCAACCCGAACGCTCAACGACATCATCAATGACGTAGCGGAAGAATTTCGCCAATCGCTGAAATCCGAAACCGCAAACGCATAAAAGTTTTTAGCCGCGAATTGCACGAATAACACGAATTATTTTCTGTTCGTGTCATTTGCCTGATTCGCGGCTCAATTCTTTGCAGTAAATTTTATGAGTATGAAGTTTTTGAAACAATCCGTTTTGCTCGCGTCATTATTCGTTCTGGCATCAGCCATCTGTTTCGGGCAAAGCACGGGCGGCGTCAAGGGAAAAGTGCGCACGGCGCGCGGCGGCGGAATCGGCGAGGCGACCGTCACGGCGAGACAAAAAGGACAGGACGTTAAAACCGTCACCACCGATTCGAAAGGCGAATTCGTTTTAGACGGTCTGGAAAGCGGTTTGTATAATTTCGTTTTCACCAAAAACGGCTATGGCGCCGGAACGCTTTACAACATCGAAGTCAAAAAAAATAAAATCACCGAGCTTCCCGACCGCTTGATTTTGACGACCGACCAGGGCACGCAGGTGATTGTCAGAGGAAGCGTTTTTAATCAGGACGGCGTCAGCTTGTACGGCGTAAAAGTCGAGATTGAAAGAATCTCCGAAGGCGGCGCGACGAAAAAAGCCGGCTCGGACTACACCAGCCGCTCGGGCGAATTTACTTTTCGTTTTCCCGAAGGAACGGCAAAATACCGCGTTACGGCTTCGGCAAAAGGCGTTTCGGCAACCAAAGAAGTCAGCGTGGACAACGCGGCAATTTATCGTCTGGCGATTACGCTGAATTTACCGAGAGAAAATTAAAAATCCGCAGATAAACGTCGAAAAACGCAGATTCATTTTTTATTTATCTGCGTTTTTCGACGTTTACCGGCGGTTTCTTTTTTTAAATTTAATTGACGGTTTCCGAAATTTCCTCCGCCGTCTGCACTCCTCCCGAAACCGCCCGCGCGTCGGTCACAATCAACGGAAATTCTTCCAGCAAAACCGAGTTTGCCAGCGTCTGCACCCAATAGGTTCCGGCATTCGGAAAGACGACGTTGACGAAAAAGCTGACGTTGTCGGTAAATCCGCCGGGCGTCAGCTCGATGTGCGTCGGCTGCGAGGTGACGACCAGATTCGATTTATCGGGCGAGAGAATCCTGACTTCCGCCGAGTGATTTCCGTCGCCGCGCCAGTGATTGACGACCGCAAACTTTATCAGCGAGACGGGCAATTTTTCGACCATTATGTTTTGAAACACGCCCATCAGAGAGATTTTGTTGCCCATCTCCAATCGCACGTCGTCGCACAAAAGCGTGTAGATAAGTTGTAAATTTCCGTTTGTCATTTAATTAATTGCTAAAAGGCAAAAAGCGCAAGTTTTGTTTTGACTTAGAAACTATCAATACTCGACAAATTTCAAACTTTCGCCCTTCGCCTTGACCCTTTCGCCTTTTTAAGCCGCGCCGTTTTTCTTAAACCATTCGAGCATTTTCGCCCAGGCATCCTCGGCGGCTTCCTTGTTGTAACTCGGGCGGTAATCCGCCAGAAAACCGTGGTCGGCGTTTGGATAAACGACGATTTGCGATTTCGATTTTCCCTTTTTCAGTTCGTCCTGCATACGCTGCACACCGTCGACCGGAATGCCTTTGTCCAAGCCGCCGTAAAGCCCCAGAACCGGAACTTTTAAATCTTTGGCGTAATCAATCGGCGTGGTCGGCTGCGCCTCGTTTTTCGGCGAGTTCGGCGTC
The DNA here is from genome assembly GCA_036388635.1 of Pyrinomonadaceae bacterium. Taxonomy (GTDB): domain Bacteria; phylum Acidobacteriota; class Blastocatellia; order Pyrinomonadales; family Pyrinomonadaceae; genus JALZHR01. The sequence goes on along the minus strand of DASVRL010000212.1, from coordinate 9,786 downwards.
GGAACGACTCTGCCGTACCAGGCAGCGCCCGCGTCGACGTTCGGGTTATGCGCTGCATAAAGCCAGGTCATGCGCCCGCCCCAGCAAAAGCCGGTGATCGAAAGTTTTTTGGTGTTTCCGCTGTTGCTTTTCGCCCAATTTACGGTCGCGTCCAAATCAGCCATCGACTGCGTGTCGGGAATTTTTGAAAAGATAGCGCGGTTCAGCTCCTGCGCCGTGTTGATAGTGGAAACGTCGCCCTGACGCGCGTAGAGCGCGGGCGCGATTGCCATATAACCCAATTTGGCAAAGCGGCGCGAGACGTCCTGAATCCATTCGTGAACGCCGAAAATTTCGTGAATGACCAGCACGACCGGAAAATTTTTGCCTTTTTTATCGGGCATCGCGCGGTAGGCGGGCATCATTCCGCCTTGAACCGGAATTTTTACTTCGCCGGTGATTAAGCCTTTCGAGTCGGTCGTGATTTTAGTCTGCCCCTGAATCGGCAGGACGGCGGCGGCAAAAACTCCGGCGGCGAAAATCGAACTCACCAGAAATTCGCGCCGGTCGAATTTCGGCATCGGCGCAGCCGGGTCGCTAATGTCATCGTACATTTTTTTTCTCCTTTTTATTTGATATGAAAATTTTGGCTTTTCCTTTGCCGCAGGTCAAGAGTATAATGACGGAAAACGATGATTCGAGAACGATGAATGACGAACCGGCGGGCAATTGTGCCGCGTGCCTCGCATATTCATTATTCACAATTTCCGCTTATGATGATGTATATTTTAATCGGTCTTTCGCTGTCGCTGCTGGGCGTCGCGGGTCTGCAATTTTTTTATCTGATGTATCTGGAAAGAATCGACCGCGAGCGCAAAATTCGCATTCAGGAGCTCGAACATCACTGCCGGTATCTGACGCGGCGGCTTAAGGAAGTCGAGCAGCAGCTTGCCGAACAAGCCGAGTTGATTGACGCCATCTACGAAGAATCCGAAGACGAGGAAGAAGAGGTCTGGGCGGACGTGATTGAAGACAGGTGAATTCAGCTAATAATTACATAATTACGAACTGATTAGTTTATAATTAGCTTTAAAGACTGTCTCATAAACAACCCCTTTTGAGACAGAATTGCGGTATTTGGCTTGTATTTCCGGTTTTATACTGCAACCTGGCACAGTATAATAACTAGTTGTGCCGCGTCTTTTTGCAACTGAAAGCACGTTACAATACTCTAAAGACGTTATGTTAAACCTCAAACATCTATTCACTCACTTTTTATTTATCGCCATTTTCGGCGGCATTGTAACTTTCTCTGTTCAGGCTCAAAAAACTGCCGAACCAAACGACTCGTTAAAATCTTACTCGGTTTGCACTTTTGACGATGGCTTAACTGTGAAAAAAGCCCGAAGAATTAAGGGCGTTAAAAATCGCGCCGTGGAAACCGCCGACGGAAGTAAAGAAGTTTCCCGCACCAACAGCTATGAGATTCTTGTTACTTATCCGGACACCGATGTTTTTGCGAGCATTCGTCCCGAAACTTCTGAAGCAAATTCTTATGAGCAAGACAAAAAGAACGTTCTTGAGAGTTTAAAATACTTTATTTCAGCGAGCCGCGATCTGGAATCAAACGAGCCGATTAAAGCAACTTATAATGGTTTTGAAAGTTACGGCTTGAATCGCAACACGGTCAACAGTTACAACACGATTGGGCAATACGTTCTTTTTCATGATACGGACAAAACCATTACGACGATTTACTTTTTCAACGCCAATCCGAAGAAGCGCAAGTTTCAAACGATTGAAGAATGGCGCGAGCTGAAAGAGAAATTTTTGAACAACTACACTGGTTGTATCAACACAAATTCAAATCGCTAAGTAGTGAAAATAACGGGCGGCACAACAAATTAACGGACGTGAGAGCCAAACAGCGACTTTCTTTGAGAGCAAAACAGCGACTTTCTTAATATCCCGCTAACGCCCTTTTTGAGACAAATAAAAACTTATAAAAAAGCGTTGCATAAGTAACGTTTTTTGAGAGCGTCCCGCCCGTAATTAAAAAACAGGATGATTGAATCAATTCCGTGTTTGAGTCAATTAAATCTACTTCTTGATTTCTAATTCATAATTTCAATCGTGAAATTTAACGATCGTCGCGCCCCAGCTGCCGGAAAATTCGTCCGCCGTTTTAAAAGTTTTCACGAAATCGGTATTTTGGAGAACTTTCCGCACAATTTCCCTCTGCACGCCGACGCCTTTGCCGTGAATTATCCGCACCAGCCGAAAACCCTTTTTGTGCGCTTCCTCGAGATATGCTTCGACCACCGCTTTGACGTCGCGCGGCGCAAAAGAATGTAAATCTATCGAATCGGTGATTTCCAGCTCGACCGGCTCGGGAAAAGGATTAAATAAGTCCAAGGAAGAGCCCGGAGAGTTGTGAGTCAAATCGAATTTTTCTTCTGACTCCCCAGACTCTCTAAACTCTCCGGGCTCTTCCTTGGACTTATTGTTCATTTTTATCTCTCTGGTTTCGGGATGCCGTCCGGCGGCGTGACCTGTAAATGTCCTTTGGCGTTTTTGAAGATGGCAAAGCGTTTTTCTTCAAATTCTCCGTTCGCGTTGCGCAGATTGACGACAAAGGATTTGTTGTCGCCCGTGCCGTCGACCCTGAGCGGAAGTTTTCCCCAAACCTCGCCGCTGCGATAAATCGTCGTGTGTTCCTCGCCGTATTTGTCGTAATACATCACGAGAATTCCGTCAAAATCAGGCTCGTTGCCGTCTTTGGATTTGACGAAATTGCTGCGCGACAAAATCACCCAACTGCCCGGTTTGGCGACTCTGGTCGAATCTTTGTCTTTCGCGATTTTGTCCAAAGGGTCAATCGTGTCAATTCTCTGCCAGGTCACGAATTTTTTCTGCCCGACCTGGTAATAAAGAATATCGTTCGGCACCTGAAGCTGAACCTGCCTGCCGAAAAGCCAGCCGGAAGGCGCGGGCGAAACCTTCGGGTCGAGCCGGACTTTATACCAGATATCGTATCTGTCTTCGAGTTCTTCGGGTTTTTCTTCCTGTTTGGCGGCTTCGATTTCCTCGTTGCGGGTTCTGCGCCGCACCGTCGTGTTGCTGCTCGTTTTAGCCGCCTCGTCTTCGACGGCGGAATCGTCCTGTGTTTTCTGCACGAGCTTCCAGCTGATAACGTCAAAAGTCGTTTCGATGTCGCCTTTTTTCTCCAGTTTCAGCAAAACGTTGTCGTCGCGAATTTCCGGCGAAAGCCGCAATTTGGTCGGAGCGCGAAGCTGCGCCGTCGCCTGCGGCTGCAAATCTTTATCTTCTTCGGCGAGTTTTTTGGATTTTTCCAGCAGCGTTCCGACGATGATGTTTTGCGCTTCAATCCAGCCTTCGGTGGCGTCTTCGTCCTTGGCGCGGACGCGATACCAATGCACTTTTTCGTAATCGGTTTCGTCGAGAATGTCGAGCGTTTCGCCGCGCTTGACTTCCAGCAGGTCAGCCGCGACGACCGCGTACGAGCTGCGAATATAAGTGCGCGGCGCAATGACGGTCGCGGTTTCGTTTAAACCGACGATGTTGGTAAAACCGCCCACCGTATCGCCAACCCAGCCGCAGCCGTTGAAGGAAAATACTGCGATTAAAATCGCGATGAAAAGAAAAAACTGCTTGGATTTCATTTTCTTAAATGCGGAACGCCGAGCGCGGAACGCGGAATTTGCCATTCATCGTTCATCATTCATCGTTCATCGTTTGTTTGTGGTTAAAAAATTTCGTTGAATTTACCTGTTATCTTTGCGGCAAAAGCCTGCGCCACTGATTATAACCCAACTTGTTTAATAAATCTTTCTGTCTGCCGCTCGGTTTGGCGACGACTTTTACCTGCGTGGAGCCGGACGTTTTTTCCGCGCTCATTCCGAACGTCTGTAAATCGTTCTGCCAATCGACTTTAAAATTTCCTTCGATGTATTTTTCAGCCAATGCGACGAGTTCCGCGTTGCTTTTTAAGATGCGCAAGATAGCCGCATTGCCGTCTTCCTTTTGATTCGGCGCGCGATGTTTCTGAAAAACTTCGCGGAAAATCGCGTCCAAATCGCGCTTGCCGCGGCTTTCGCGCAGCAGCGTCGCGTCGCACAGAAAAGCGACGACGATGCCTTTGGCGTAGATAAATTCGTTGGAATTAATCCAACGCTTTTCCGAGGCTTCGAGCAGCGAAAAGCTCTGGCGGCGCGAAAGCGCTTCGGTCAAATCAAAGGCGCGCCCGAGCGTCGAGAGAAAATCGTCAAAACGTATCTGATTAAGCCCGACGCCGGTTTTCAGGGCTTTATACAGCGTGAAGCCTTCGTAAAACCAATCGTAGTTTCCGCTTAAATTCAGCGAATTCGGAATCCAGAGATGAAAAATCTCGTGTCGCAGCTGTTCGTGCAAACGATTGACCGCCGCCGATTTAAAGGTCGTCGGCGCGCTGATTACGGTGACGGTCGAGCCGCGCGTTTCCGCGCGCCAGCGCTCGAAATTCGCCGCCTGCGGAAAAGGCAAAATTAAAATTTGGGTTTTCGGAAAAGGAATCTCGCCGAAAGTTTTCCGGTGTTCGGCAAGAATCGTTTCGGCAATCTCCAAAGCTTCGGCGTCCGTAAATTGCCATTCGCCGAAAATCGCCACGCTCAATTCGTTTTTTTCAATCTGCCTGGTCTGCTCGCGCCATTCTTTGCCGATTAGAAAAATCGCTTTTTCAACGTTTTTGACGCCGAAAGTTTTTTCGCCGCGCTTTGTTTCGCTCGTCGTAATGCGCCAGTTTTCCGGCAGTTCAAATGTTATTTTCGCGCTGAAACGTTGCAGATTTTGCGGCAGTAAATCGCCCAACATCAAAAGCCCGTGCGCTTCGGAAACCCACGAAACGTGCGCCGCCGCCGTTAATTGCTGCGGAATTGCCGTTTTCACGTCGTATTGAAAGGCAGCCGGAGCTTGCTCGGCTTCAAATTCGCCCGGTGCGAGTTTTTTAAATTGGACTTGACGAGCGCTCGCGTCAAAAAGTTTTAAATTCTCGATTCTTTCGCCTAAATTAGTGACGTCGGCGTAATTTTGCAGAAACGACCAGCTTTTTCCGGCGTCGGCATTTAACATTTTACCTTCGACGCTGACTTTCGTCTGGGACGCGAGCGATAAAATTTTCACCGTCAATTCAATTTCCTGCGCGCTGCCGCCGGCGGCAAAAAGGCAAAACAGGGAAAATAAAAAAATTGTCCGTCGCAGTTTGAGGTTTCTAAAACGCATCTTGCAGATAAAATTTAGCACAAGCCGTTTGATGCCGGAAACGCAAATTTTATCGGCTTTGCCCGAAAATTTTATTCCCGACTTGTCAGGGAAAGAATTTTTAAACTAAAATGACGCTTTGTTCGTTATCTTTATTTTACGGCTCTCACTGATTTCAAACGAGGAAATTTTTATGAGTATCATTAAGGTCGTCATTTATACGCTGGCTTTTCTGCTGAGCCTGCTGCTTTTCGGACGTGTTTTCTTTTAGACGGATGGCTCGGCAAGACGGGTTCGGCAAAGCTGAGTTTTCGGCGGAACTTGAATTTTCAGGTTCAAAGGTTTCTAATTGTCTTTAAATTGAATTAAGTAACGGGCGGTCGAGCATGACCGCTATTTTTATTTTTAAACTGAATATTATGAGCGATTTAAGAAAAATCAGACGCGCGCTGATCAGCGTTTCGGATAAAACCGGAATTGTCGAATTTGCCAAAGAATTGGCGAGTTTCGGCGCGGAAATCATCTCGACCGGCGGAACGGCGCAAAATTTGCGCCAAAACGGATTAAAGGTTACGGAAGTTTCCGAAATCACCGATTTTCCCGAAATGATGGACGGGCGCGTTAAAACTCTGCACCCGAAAATTCACGGCGCGTTTCTGGCTTTGCGCGACAACGACCAGCACGTCGCCGCGATGCAGACGCACGGCATCGAGCCCATTGATTTGGTCGTCGTCAATCTTTACCCGTTTGAGGAAACCGTCGCGAAAGACAATGTTTCACTGGAAGAAGCCGTCGAAAATATCGATATCGGCGGTCCGGCGATGATTCGCTCGGCTTCGAAAAACTGGCGCGACGTCGCCGTCGTCACCGACACGCGGCTTTACGAAAGCGTTTTGCGCGAGATGCGGGAAACGGGCGGCGCAATCGGTTTGCAAACGCGCCGGCGGCTGGCGGCGCTCGCTTACACGCGCACGGCGAGTTACGATTTGGCGATTTCCAGTTATCTGGCTAAACAATTGGATGAAAGCGATTTGCGATTTTTAGAGCCGTTTAATCCGCTCGCCGATTTGATTTTTATCGAAACCGATGCCGGCGAAGATGAAACCGAAACGGAATCTTTTTCCGAATTCCAATCAATCGAGCTTGCCAAGGTCGCCGACCTTCGCTACGGCGAAAATCCGCACCAGAAAGCCGCGCTTTACGAAACGAGCGAAGCGGGCGGCATCGCCAAAGCCGAGCAGCTGCACGGCAAGGAGATGTCTTTTAACAATTACGTCGATGCGGAAGCGGCTTGGAATCTGGTTTGCGATTTTGAAGAGCTGGCTTGCGCGATTATCAAACATACGAATCCGTCCGGCGTCGGAACGGGCGCGTCGAACGAAGAAGCTTACCGGCGCGCGCTGGCGACCGACCCGGTTTCGGCTTTCGGCGGCATCGTCGCTTTTAATCAAAAAGTCGATGGAGTCGTCGCCAAATCGGTCAATGAAGTTTTTACCGAAGTCGTCGTCGCGCCGGATTTTGACGGCGAAGCGCTGGAAATTTTCCGGACGAAAAAAAATCTGCGCGTTTTGCGCGTCCGAAAAAGCGAATCGCAAAACAAGCTCGAATACAAACAGATTTCCGGCGGAATGCTCGTGCAGGATCGGGATTTGTATCGCGTCACGGAAAACGATTTTAAAATCGTTTCCCGCCGCCAGCCGACCGCCGAAGAAATCGGCGCGCTGCTGCTTGCCTGGAAAGTCTGCAAACACGTGAAATCGAACGCGATTGTTTTCGCCAACGAGCATCAAACCATCGGCGTCGGCGCCGGACAGATGAACCGCGTCGATTCCGTCCGCATCGCGGCGATGCGCGCGGAAAGATTCGATTTGCCTTTAAAAAATGCGGTTCTCGCTTCCGACGCCTTTTTCCCGTTCCGCGATAATGTCGATGAAGCGGCGAGATTCGGCGTCTCGGCAATCGTTCAGCCCGGCGGCTCGATGCGCGACGAGGAAAGCATCCAGGCGGCAGACGAACACGGCTTGGCGATGGTCTTTACCGGCTTCCGGCATTTCAAACATTAGTTTGAATTGAAATTTCAGCTTATGAATTGCCTCCGGTTAAAGCCGGAGGCAATTCGTGAATCTCAACAAAATTTTGTCGAATGTAAAGAAATTGTAAAAAGTTAAAGGAATACTTTAAATAATGTTTGACATTCATTTAAAAATACAGTAAAAAATAAGCATTAGGTTTTTAGAAGGAACGCTCGGACGTATTTTTTCCGCCAGGAATTTAACGTCCGTTTTTCTTTTCAGCGATAAATCGCGGCTTTATTAAAAGTCCTCATCTCCAGCAAATCTTTTCCGTCCGTCGAAAAGGAAATCGTCCCGTTTTCGCCCGTCGTCAAAACTTTCGCGCCGGCGTTTTTCCATCTTTCGACCACTTCCGCTTTCGGATGTCCGAAAGGCGAATCGCGCCCGGCGCTGATAACCGCCAGCTTTGCTTTTACGGCATTTACAAAATTTTGCGTCGAAGAAGTCCGGCTTCCGTGATGAGCGACTTTGATGACATCAGCCGACAAAAATTCCGGCGCGCCTGCTAATAAGCTTTCGGTTTCCCTTTCGATATCGCCCGTCAGCAAAAATTTTCTATCGCCGAAACGGACGCGCAAAACCAGCGAATGATTATTGTCGGAAACCGCTTCGGGCGATTCGTCTTTTTCGGGATAAAGAATTTCGATTTTGACGTCTCCGAAACTCAAAACGTCGCCGCGCGAAGCAGCGAAAATCGGAACGTTTCGCTTTTGCAAAACATTATAAAGCTCGATAAAATCCGCGTCATTCGTCGGCATTCTGCCGAAAATCGCCGTCCGCACGCGAAAGTTTTTCGCTATATCCGTCAAACCTTGTATGTGGTCGGCGTCGGCGTGCGTCGCCAGAATGTAATCAATCTGCGAATAACCTTTTTCCCACAGGAATTCGGACACGACCGCTTCGCCGATGTTCTGCGCGTCAGGCTCGAAAAGCTCCGGTTCTTCGCCCTCGCGCTGAACATAGAGCGAGCTGAAATTTATTTTCCCGCCGCCGTCAATCAATAAAGTTTCGCCGTCCGGCATTGTAATCAGGGCTGAATCGCCCTGCCCGACATCGAGAAAGTCAATGTGCAGCCTGCCGTCCGGTTTCGGCGCGCTCAACGGATGAAAAATTATCAATAAAAGAAAAACGAAAAACGCGGCAAGAGAATATCTGACTTTGGACTTTAGAGCCTGAACTTTAGACTCCAAAGAAAATGGTTTCCAATTATGCAGCAGGAAGGTCAAAACGACGAGCGGCACAAAATATAAAATATAAATTACGCGCATCGCGCCCGTATAATGCGGCAGACGAAAAGAAGCCCAGCCGTTTTCGATGAACAAATCAGCCGCGTGAATCATAATCCAATTCAAAATCTCCGTGATTAAAATCAGCGGCGCGGCTAAAGTCGCGCTGATTTGCGCGGCGAATATCGCCAGAATGGCGACGAGGCTTTCAATTGCCATCAGCAAGCCGACCCAGACATTGAGAAAAATTCCGATCAAAGAGATTCGATGAAAATAAATCACCAGAAACGGCACGAGCCACGCCTGTACGACGAGCGAAACAAGAAGCGTTTCAAACACATAACGCAAAATCGTCTGCAATTTTCTGCGCTCCAGCTTTTCGGCGGACGGCGTTTTGAAAAGACGACAGCTCCAGACCGAACGCGCCTGCTCGCGTCGCCAGTTTTCCTCGCTCCAATAAAGCGTTTCGCAAAATGTTTTTAAGTTTTTCGGGCAATTCGGCGGAACCGGCGTTTCCGTCGAAGGCTGCCATTCGCCGACGGCGCGGATTTTTTCCAAAAGCGGAAAAGCCGTGGCGACAATCGCCCCGACGCAGACGAAAGTTAATTGGAACGACTGGTCGAACAAATCCGACGGTCGCCAAATCAAAAGAATCAAAGCCGACATTCCGAGCGCGTTGAGCAAAGTTCCCTGCCGGAAAATCACGTCGGCAAAAAGCAGAATCGTAAACATTTCGGCGGCGCGGACGACCGGCGCTTCCGCGCCGACCGCCAGCGAATAACTCCACAAAAGCGCGCTCGCCAGCAGAAATTGCCACAAACGATTGCGCGTAAAAAGCTGAATAATCCAGACAATCAGCGTTCCGATAAAGGTAATCTGCAAACCGCTGATGACCAGCACGTGAAAAGTTCCGCCCTCGCGAAATCTTTCCGAAGTTGCTTTGTCCAGATGATAACGATTGCCCAAAAGCGACGCGATAAGCACGCCGGAAGTCTGCACGGAAAAATGTTTTTTGAATTCGACGATTAAATTCCGGCGTTGCTCGTAAACAAAAGCGAGCGGTTGAAAAGACGAAGCGTCGCCCAAACTTTCAATTAAAAGCGGGCTTTTGATAATCGCGGTCGCGTCGATTTCCTTTTGGTCGAGAATTTCTTTTTGCGATTTGACGCCCGGATTCCGGAATTTTTCCGCGCGTCTGAGCTCACAGGCGACGCGCAGACGCGCGCCGTATCTTAACGGCAATTGTTCGTATT
>DASVRL010000211.1:0-3734 GCA_036388635.1 Pyrinomonadaceae bacterium | reverse complement strand
AATTGAAAAAGGCGAGCCCGTTCGCCGGCGGCTCGCCTTTCTTTTGTCGGAGGACTGAGATTGCGGAAATTTAGAAGCGGAATTTTGCCCGGAATTGTCCGACGCGCGGTCCGCCGACCGTGCCGGTAATGCTGCCGAAATCGACCGTGTCCTGCAAATCATTGTTCGGGTTGGCGAAGTTGAGCGTGTTGAAGACGTTGAAAAGGTCGAAGCCGACTTCCAGACTGAACCTTTCCGTCAGTTTCGTGTTCTTGACGAAGCTGAGGTCGAAACGCTTCTGCGCGGGTCCGCGGAAAGTGTTTCTGCCCAGATTGCCGAAACCGCCGTTGGGCGAGCCGAAGCAGTCGCGCCTGATAGCCAGCGTGTCATTCCCACTGTAGCCGAGAATGGCGTCGCTTGCCGACGAGCAGACGAAGTTCGGACGACCGAAGCCGAGACGATACAAACCGCCCGAACCGCGCGTTAAGTCGGCGTATTGCGAGGCGTTTTGAATTTCCGGCTCGGCGGCGTAAATCGTAAACGGCGTGCCCGATTGCGCCTGGAAAAAGCCGGAGATTGACCAGCCGGTCAGAAAGCGATTGGTCGAGCCGAAAGACGGAATTTCGTAAACGAAATTCGTGCTGAAACGATGCGTGCGGTCAAAGTCTGAAAGCCCGCGATTGTTTGCCGTGTTGCGCGCGTCGCCCTGCGCGATAAAGCCGGTGTTCGGCACGTCCGGCTTGCCGCCGCCCGCCGTGCTGCCCGGGTCTGACGACATAATGTCGATTGATTTCGAGAAAGTGTAAGCGACGTTAAACTGCAAGCCGTGCGAGAGGCGTTTCGTCAGGCTGAACTGCCCGCCGTGATAATCCGAGTAACCGTTCGAGCGCAGCATCAAGGCTTCCGGCACGTTAAAGCCTAAGATAGGCACGCGCGATTCAAAGTTGATGACCGCCCCGGCGGCGTTCGCCAGATTCAAATCGACTCTGCCCGTCACCGGATTTAAAAATCCGAAAGCCCTTCCAATTCCGCGCTCGCGCGCCGAGCCGCCCGCATTTAACGCGCCGTTCGGCGAACCGGCGGCGAGATAAGCTTGATTGAAGCGTTCGAAAATGTGGTCGGGCGTCTGCGGGTCGTTCAAATCGAAGCCCTGATTGAGCGCCGTCGCCATCAGAAGATTGCGTCCAGCCGTGCCGATGTAACGCGCCTCGATCATCAAATCCTTGAATATCTCGTACTGCATCCCGACATTCCATTGATGGACGTACGGCGTCTGAATGTCGCGGTCGATGGCGCGAAACTCGAAGGTTTCGGCGATGTTTCCGAAAGTGGTGCCGCCGAACGGCGTGTTGCGCGCATCGACGGTTATCGGCGTGTTGTCGCGGATTTGATAAGTTCCGCCCGCGCCCGCCGTGCGCGTAATGCGGAAGGGCAGCCATTGATTGAGCGGGATATTCGTCGGCGTGTTGGAAAACGCCGTCGCAATCGGCACGTTGCCCGACGGGACGGTGATTTCCACCTCGCGCAGGAAGGGATAGTTGCTGAAAATCGTGTTGATAAACGCCGCGCTCGGGCGGTCGTAAAAAAGCCCGTAGCCGCCGCGAAAAACGAGCTTGTCGTTGACGGCGTAAGCCAAGCCGACGCGCGGAGCGATGTTATTCAAATCCTGACCGTTGAGCGTGTGTTTATTATCGACGACGTTCGTGCTGCTGATTGCGCCGTCAACCACCGGATTGTCGGTCAGCTGGGCGTTTTTCGGAATGATGAAGCCGCGCGTCGGGTTGTTGCAAAGCTCCGACGAGCCGCCGGTCTGCGTAAAGCACGGCTCAAACGACGACAAATCGAAATTGCCGATGCGCCCGTTTTTTTCGGTCGGTCGCATAAAAATCTCGTAGCGCACGCCGAGATTCAAAGTTAATTTACGACTGACTTTCCAATCATCAGTCAGGTAAAAACCGAAATCCATAAAGCGGAAGCTCTTGTCCGTGACGCCGTATTGCGTATCGGCTTCGGTCGCGTTGCCGGTCAGAAGCTGCGTGAAACTGTCGAATTTTTCAAACTCGGTCGCCTGTTCTTCCGGCAGATTCGTGTCGTATTGATGGCGTTTGAAATCGCCGCCGAATTTGAAATTGTGGTTGCGGAAAATGTAGTTGACGTTATCGGCGATGCTGTACGTAATCTGCTTGCGCTTGTTGAACGAATCGTTCGGACCGCCGAACGAGAAGTTGGCGATGTTGTTGCGCCCGATGTAGTGACCCAGACGAGTCGTCGCGATGCTGTCGTCAAAAGTCGTCGCGGGATTGAAAACACCGATTGATTCGTTGGTCAGTTCCAGAAACGGGTCGTCCAGACGCCGCGAATTGTTCAGATAGAAATAGCCGAAGCGAACTTCGTTAATCAGATTTGAAGAAAAAACGTGCGTGTCCGAAATCGCCAGCGTGCGGTTGCGGTCGTTGCGGCGCAGGGTGAACGGCGAAGCCAGCGAGTTCGGGTCGGGGAAAGAATCGAAGCCCGGAAAATCCGAGTAAAATAAAGTTCCGCTCAGAGTGTTTTTCTGGCTCAACTGACCGTCGAGGCGCGTGGTGAATTGCTGCTGCTTGAAGCGCGACGGCTCGACGTCGATAAATTCGACCAGCGGATTGTTGCGCTGCAAAGTGCGCGTCGTCACGCCCGGAAAAGAGCCGAATTGGTAGCTGCCGGTTCCCGTCTGGTCGGTCAGCGCCACCGTCGCCGGCTGCCCGTTAACAATCTGCGTCGTCGTCAGCGCGCGATAATTTCTGCCCTGAAGACTCGGCAAAACAAAGCCGCCCGTCACCGGATTGCGCAAATTGAAAATGCGCACCGCGACCGGGCTGATGTCGCCCGCGGTCAGGCAGTTTGCTCCGGCGCAGCCGTTGAATTGATTGAATGCCGCGGCAATCGCCGCCGCCGAACGGTCGTCGCCCAAAACGGTCAGCGCCAGCGGCAGCACCGTCCGCGTCCGCGCCGTCGGAACCAAGCCCGTGTTGGCTTGCGTATATTGATAACCGCCGAAGAAGAAGAATTTGTCTTTGATAATCGGTCCGCCCAGGGTAAATCCGGTTTCCGTGCGGTCGGCTCTCGGCTTTTCCTCGCCGGCTCTTTCCAGAAAAAATTCGTTCGAGTTAAAGCGTTTGTTTTGCAGGTAATAGTAAGCCGAGCCGTTGAGTTTATTGCCGCCCGATTTGGTGACGAGCTGAAAATTTCCGCCGCCGCTTCTGCCGGTCGAAGCGTCGTAGAGCGACGTTTGCAGTTTTACTTCCTGCAAAGTCTCCGGCGCGGGCGAGATATTGTCGCTTAGAGAGCCTTCGTTGCTGGTAATATTCGTCGCGTCGACGCCGTTAAAAGTAAGACTGGTCGAAGTCGTGCGCGTCCCGTTGACCGACGGCGAAACGTTTCCGTTGCCGTTGACGCCGACCGGCGAAAGCTCCGAGCTGACGCCCGCTTCCGACGACAAAAGCCCGGTAAAACTGCGCGTCGAAGTCGGGGTTTTGGTCAATTGCTCGCCCGTAATCTGGCGCGATACGGCGGATGTTTCCAGCTGCACGAGCGGCTGGTCGCTGGTGATGGTGACGACTGCGCCCGGCGAGCCGACTTCCAGCATTACTTCGACCGTGCGCGGTACGGAAGCTTCGACGGCGACATTTTCGCTCAAGCCTTTTTTGAAGCCTTCCTTTTCGTATGTCACGCTGTAATTGCCGACGGGCAAAACCTGTATCGTCCAGCGTCCTTCCTCG
>DASVRL010000210.1:0-29096 GCA_036388635.1 Pyrinomonadaceae bacterium | reverse complement strand
TTTTATTTCCGGCGCGACGCGCGACGCATACCTGCGCGAAAAACCGAATCTCACCAACAACGAGCCGCAAAAACGCTCCGACGCCATCCGCGACCGCACGGTCGAGATTGATTCGGGCAAAGATTTCCGCATCGGCGAGATTGATTTTCACCCGTTTTCCGTGCCGCACGACGCGGTCGACAATTTCGGTTTCGTCGCCGAGCACAACGGCGTCAAAGTCGCCACTCTAATGGATTTCGGCTGCATCACAACCCTGATAAAAGAAAAACTTTCCAATTGCGACGGCATCGTCATCGAATCGAATCACAGCCGCGATATGCTGCGCGCCTGCGCGGTTTACACCTGGGAATTGAAGCAGAGAATTTTGTCGCGCAACGGGCATTTATCGAATGAAGATTTATGCGACTGGCTGACAAATGATTTCGACGGCGCGGCGCGGCACATCGTTTTAGCTCATCTGTCGCAACGCGCCAACGAGCCGCATCTGGCGCGCCTGATGGCTGAAACCGCCTTGCAGCTTCGCTCGCCGCTTTTCAAATGCGAAACCAAAATCACGCTTTCCCGCCCGAAAGAGCCGACCGAATGGATTGAGTTTTAAGGCAAAGCGTTTTGCCTTAATCACGTTTTGCCTCAATTACGATTTCCGGTTCCGAGAGCGAAGATTTTAATCAAAACCACGCCCGCCACAAAGCCGCCGATATGCGCGGCATAAGCGACGCCGCCCGTTCCCGCCGGCGTCATATAACCGGCAATCAATTGATAAACAATCCAGATGCCGAGCGCGACGTAAGCCGGAACTTCCGTAAAGAAATTAAAAATAATCGCCTTGACGCGGCGGTGCGGGAAAAGCAATAAATAACCGCCGAGAACGCCGGAAATCGCGCCCGAAGCGCCGAGCATCGGAATTATCGAACCCGTGTCCATCACGATTTGCGCGAGCGCGGCGGCGAATCCGCAAAGCAAATAAAAACAAGCGTAGCGAATGTGTCCGAGACGGTCTTCCAGATTGTCGCCGAAAACCCACAGAAAAAGCATATTGCCGAAGATATGCATAAAGCCGCCGTGCATAAACATCGAGCTGAGGAAATTGAAATAGACGGGCAAAGACGTAGGAAAATGTTGGACTTGCCCGGTATTGCCGAGCGAATCGCGCACGATTTGACTTCCGACTATATCGACGCCGGTAGTAATTTCACGCGGCACGAGCGAATAGGCGTAGTTGAAAGCATCATTGCCGCCGAGCCCTTGCAGCAATACGAAAACCAGAATATTGATGCCGATAAAAACGTAATTGACCAGCGGCGTTCGCGTCCGGTCGGAATTATCGTCGCCGATTGGAAACATTTTTGAAACCCCTTGTTCTTAAATTTTCAACCCAGTATTTTATCAACCGCTAAACTTAGATTCGGTATGACTTCGGACAATACTTTCTCACCTCGTTTGAAAATTTTCGCCGGTTGATAAAAGCCGTTACCGTCGCGACAATCTTTTTTTTTCAATTCTCCTTTCGATGATTTACGCTTTCTCGCAGTCTTTTAAAATTCCGAGTTCAATCATCTTGTGTAATCGTCGACCTTAAATCGTAACGGTACTGCCAGCAGCGGCGGCATCATCATAAAATCCGCCTCGTCTGGCAATTATAAACTAAGCTTCTTCGTTTCTGGTTTGTAAAAGCTCAAAGCCCTCGGAGCGCGCCACGAAAGTCGCCGCCGTGAGGTCGCCGACCACGTTCAGCGTCGTGCGGCACATATCCAGAATTCGGTCTACGCCCAGAATGATGGCAATCAGCGCCGGGTCGATGTTAATCATCACTAAAATTCCGATGATAAAAGGAATCGAGCCGCTCGGCACGCCCGCCGTTCCGATGCCGCCCAGAATGGCGAGATAGACGACCATCAGCTGCGTGCCGATGGTTAAATCGATGCCGGCGAGCTGCGCCAGAAACAAAACCGTCACGCCTTCATACAGAGCGGTTCCGTTCTGGTTGGCGGTCGCGCCGACCGTCAGAACAAAACTGTTGATTTCCTTCGGCACGCCGAGATTTTCTTCGGAAACGCGCAGAGCCGTCGGCAAAGTCGCGTTCGATGAAGAAGTCGAAAACGCCGTTACAATCACGAGCCAAACGCGACGGAAAAAATCGACCGGATTAATTTTTGACAGAAACCAGACCGACAGCGAATAAACGCCGAAAAAGTGCAGCCCTAAACCGAGCAAGACGGTCAAAACGAAGCCGGCTAAAGTTCCGAGCAAATCAATTCCGAACTTCGCCATGTTATTAAAAATCAGACACGCGACGGCGTAAGGCGCAAACTTCATAATGAGGTCGATAATTTTTGAAGTTATCTGAAAAAGCGAATCCATTCCGCGCACGAACGGGCTTGAAACCGGCTCCGGCAAAAGCGTGATGGCGATGCCGATAATCAGTGCGAAAAACATCAAATGAAGCATATTCGGGTTTTCGCCCGCAATCGAGTTGAAGAGGTTTCTCGGCACAATCGTTTTCACTACCGACATCAGCGCAGAATCGGCGGCGGCGGACTGCTGCGCTTTTTGTGCCGATTCGACCGTCGTTCCGGCTTGCGTTTTATATCTTTCCTGAAGCTGGGCGGCTTTCTCCTGATTCAGCCACGTTCCGGGTCTGAGCGTGTTCGCCAATCCCAAGCCGATAACGACCGAAATAGCCGAAATAATTAAACAGTAGGCGAAAGATTTCAGCCCGACGCGTCCCAGTTTGCGAATGTCGCCGATGCCCGCCACGCCGACCACGAGCGAGGAAAACACCAGCGGCACGACAATCATCAAAAGCAGATTCAAAAAAAGCTGTCCGATCGGTTCAGTCAGGTTCTTGATTGTCCAATCAACTCCGGCGGCGGCGTACGCGTTCTGTTTCCCGATTTGATTGACGGCGACGCCGGCGAGGATGCCGACCAGCAGCCCTAATAAAATCTTCGTATGCAGCGCCATACCTTTCGGTTTATCAATGGTTTCGTCATCTAAATCGGTTCGCAGTTCCTGTTCGTATCTGTTTTCTTCGCTCATATTTTCGTGATAAGTGATAGTGATAGCGATAAGCGAAAGGAATTTCCCGTCACCTGTCGCTTATTACCTGTCGCTTGTTATCTTCCCCATTTTAATTTGTTTCTTAAAACGTCAAAATAATTTCGGTTCGGCGGCTGGACGAGATTAAAATTCGTCTCGCTTTTACAGATGACGACCGAGTCGCCGGTTTGCATCTGGTAGCCGATTTGCCCGTCCAAAGTCAAAACCACGCCTTCCGTTTCGTTCATCAGACGCAATTTTATCTCCGCCGTATCGGGCACGACAATCGGGCGATTGGTCAGCGTAAACGGGCAAATCGGCGTCAGCACGACGGCGTTCATCGAAGGATAAACAATCGGACCGCCGGCGGAAAGATTGTAGGCGGTCGACCCCGTAGGCGTCGCGACAATCAAGCCGTCGGCGCGAAACGAATTGACGTATTGCTCGTTTAATTTGACTTCGATTTCGATGATGCGCGCCAGCACGGATTTGTTAATGACGACATCGTTAAGAACGCGCCCGGTGGCTAGTTTCTCCGCGCCGCGCCGGTGTTCGACTTCCAGCATTACGCGGCGGTCAATCTCGTAAGAGCCGGCGAGAATATTTTCCAGCGCCGTAAACATTTCCTCGATGCGAAACTCCGTCAGGTAGCCGAGACTGCCGTAATTGATGCCGAGAACCGGAATTTCGCGGCTTCCGAGCAAGCGCGCGGTGGAAATCATCGTTCCGTCGCCGCCGAGCACGACAATCAAATCGGCTTTTTCCTGAAATTCTTCGACGCCGACTTCTTCCAAAAGGCAGATTTCCGCTTCGCGGCGCGGATTGCCGATCAGCTTTATATCGTGATTTTTCAGCCACGCCGCCAGCTCGCAAGCCGTCTGCCACGCCTGCGCGTGATTCGGTTTGACGACGACTCCGACGTGTTTGATTGATTGATTCAGCATCGACGCGAAAAGATTTCGTCAATGATTAACTAAACGGATGAAAACTGCAAGTCTTTTTTAGATGGTAAATAACCGGAAGAGTTTCCCTGCCTGTATTTAAACGGTAAAAGGCGGAAAAGTTTCCACCGAAAAGAACTCCTGACTGCTTGTGCAATCGGCATATCGATAACAAAGGTAAATTTTAAATGTTCGGGCGACATCTGCATATATTCGGAATCTTCTTCGTCTTTTGGGACGACTACCGCGCAACAGACTTTTCCTTCACATAAGGCAAATGCCGTAATACAAATGCCGAAATTTCTTTGCTGCCCGATTTTATAAAGCTTTTCCGCCAGTTTTTCGTTTTCTTCCGGCAGAGGCAATTTCAGCCGGAAATGCTTTTCAATAAAGTTTACGTTCGGGTAAAACGTATCTTCCAGAAAAACCCAAAGTACTTCTGTCGGCTGATTATTTTTAACCAGAAACTCTTTGATTTCTTTTACTGCTTCGGCAAATGAAGTTTCGGCGATAATCATAAAATCCGCAGACAAAAGCTATGTCCTTTCGATTTGTTCAAATTGTTCAATGCCTCAATTAAAGCACAAAAAAATGCAAGAGCCGAAGCTCTTGCGTCCAGTTTAGTGATGAGACTGTTTGATAAAGATTATTTTTTCGTAAAATACATTTCCGAAGTTTGCGTGCCGCGCCGCGTTTCGGTTTCGCGGACGACTTTTAAGGTTTTTCCGCCGTCCACCAGTTCCCAGGTTTCCTTGGTCGTGACGGTTGTTTCGCCCATCTGCGAATTGAATTTGCGCGTCGAGGTCAGATTCAGTTTACCGTCTTTTTCCAGATTGGCTTTGAGCGTCGCCGATGCCGCCGGAATTCCCGCGACCGCTTCGGTCGCGGTTTCCTTGCCTTCCAGACTGTAATTAAGCGTCTGCGTGCCGTCGCCGCCGAAACCGCCGCCGCCCCAGTTGCCGCGTCGATTTCCCGCGCCGCTGCCGCTGTTGCTGCTGTCAACGTCGCTTGCGGGACGCGCCGTTCTTTTCGTGGTCGATTCGATTTTTAAATCCTTGTCCGTCTGCGTGACTTTCATCGAAATGGCTTCCACGCGCGACATTTCCGGCAGTTTGGATTTTTTGACGTCCAGTTCCCAGTTGCCCGCGAAACTGGTTTTGGTCTGGGCGAAAACGCTTAATGAAAACAGGCAGAAAACTGCCGCTATAACTGCTAACTTCTTCATTTAAATTGCTCCTTGTGAATCTTAGAAAAGTATCTTCTTCTGCCGGTGTTAGACGCGAAAACAAAGCGTTTGGTTACTCTGAAAATATAAAGTTTTGTAAATTAAATGCAAAACGTCGAAAACGCCAAACGCGGAATGCAGAGCGCGAAATTTTAGGAAGTGATTCCATTTTGCACTCTGCGTTCCGCGTTTGGCGTTAACCAATTCATTGTTCGGCGACGCCGATCGTGCCTTTGTGCAGATGGCTGTTTTTATAGCCGTAAATAAAATAAATAATCAAACCGACCAGCAGCCAGATGCCGAACCGCACCCAGTTGACAATGCCGAGCTCGCTCATCAGGTAAGTACACGACAAAACGCCGAGCACCGGAATCAGCGAAAGATTTTTTGCCACCGATAGATAAGTCATTATCAGGGCGAAAATGATGAAAACCAGATACGGAATCTTGTGCGAAAACGCGCCGAACGTCGATTCGCCCGCCGTCGTCGGCGACAAATCGGTAAAAAATCTCACCACCGCTTCGTCGTTGTAAAGAAACAGCGCGACCATTGCGATAATAAATAAAGGCGGAATGATGTATGCCGAATTGACGTAAGGCACAAAGCGATTTTCGGTTCCGAAATCCTTGTCTTTAATCAGCACGCCGCCGCAAACCAGCGTAAAGGCGAACAAAGTTCCGATAACGCCCAAATCCGTCACTTCCGTCAGGTTCATAAACAGCGCGGGAATGGCGACCACGATGCCGGTGATAATCGTCGAAAACCACGGCGTTTTAAAACGCGGGTGAATCGACGAAAATATTTTCGGCAAAAGTCCGTCGCGGCTCATCGCCATCCACAATCGCGGCTGCCCGATCTGGAAAACCAGAAACACGGTCGCCAGCGCAATCACCGCGCTGACGGCGATGATGCCGGAAAGCCACGGCAGTTTTTCGCGGAAAACAAACGCCAGCGGGTCGCCGACGTTCAGGTTCGTGTAGCTTTCCATTCCGGTCAAAACCAGCGCCAGCGCAATGTAAAGCACGGTGCAGATAAGTAGTGAATAAATCATCGCGCGCGGAAGGTCGCGTTTCGGATTTTCGCATTCTTCGGCGGTCGTCGAAAGCGCGTCAAAACCGATATAAGCGAAAAACACTGCCGCCACGCTCGCCATCACGCCGCCCAAACCGTTCGGCATAAACGGCGTCCAGTTTGCCGGCGCGACGTAAAATGCGCCCAAAATGATGACCGTCAGAATAATTCCGATTTTCAAAACGGTCATCGCATTACCGACCATTTTCGACTCGCGGATTCCGATATAAACCAGAATGGTAATAAAGAATGTAATCAGCAAGGCGGGAAAATCGGCGATAATTCGCCAGTCGCCGAGCATCGGCGCGGTCGTCCACGCTTCGTATGATTCAATCGCGCCGGTCGTCAGTTTGTCCGAAATCGCGACCAGGTCGTCGCCTTTCATCCGGCTCAGCGCGTCAATCGTGTGTCCCTGGCTGAGAGCCTGCGTGACGGCTTCCTGGTTATCGGCGAAACCGCGCGAAGCGCTCAGATAATCCATCGTCATATAGGCTGGAATTTTCATTCCGTAACCCGTCAGCAGACGCGTAAAATAATCGCTCCACGAGATGGCGACGGCGATGTTGCCGATGGCGTATTCGACAATCAAATCCCAGCCGATAATCCACGCCGCCAGCTCGCCGAAACTGGCGTAAGCGTAAGTGTACGCCGAACCGGCAATGGGAATGCGCGAAGCGAACTCCGAATAGCAAAGCGCCGAAAAACCGCACGCAATCGCCGTAAAGACGAACAGAAAAATAACGGCTGGACCGCCGCGATACGACGCGCCGCCAATCATCGCGAAAATTCCGGCGCCGATGATGGCGGCGATGCCCATTAACGTCAAATCGCGCAGCTTCAACGTCCGGCGCAGTTTGGCGCCGGTGCCGCCGATGTCTTCCTGCGCGTGCTCGCTCATCCCGGCATCGACGTCCGCCTGAATTTGCTCGATGGATTTCTTACGAAATAAATCGGTTGTTTTCATAAATTTGATTTGATTGAATTTAGTAAAATTACTTTGGTGTGCGAATTTTGAACGAATTTTCTGCCAGATGCAATGGAAATTGTGCCGAATTAGTATTTTCTTAGTAAAAATTCCAAAAAATTTAAAATTACATCCGGTTTACAAGTTTATTAAATTCGGTGTAAAAATTATCCTTCTGATGAAAACTCGTCCGATTCACGAAAATTTAGATACGTCGTTCGTCAACCTTTCCGCTTTGCTGCGCTATTTGCAGCGGCGTCAGTTCGCCGGGCGCGTGCGCGTCGAACTGAGCGGCTACGAAGCCGACATCGTTTTGCTGGAAGGCAATAAATTGCAGGTTCACGAGCATGACCGCATCGCCGGGCGCAGCGGCGAAGGCGAGGAAGCCTTACAGCGACTTTTGATTCGCGCCCGCGAGCCGGGCGGAACGATTAACGTTTATCAGATGACCGGCGAGGCGGCGAAAAACGAGCCGGCAGCCGGCAAACCAAAACCCGTCGCCTTGGAAGCCGAACAAAACCCGAACGGTTTTCCGAAAGCCGCGTCGAACGGAAATTCCAACGGTCATCAAACTCCGCAAACGCTGGCGGCGGCGGAAGCCAATCCGCCGTCGAAATCAGCGGCGCGGCTGCCGAATTTTCCGTTTGATTTGACCAACGAGGTCGAAGCCAAAGCGCGGCTGGCGCAGCAGATTTCGCCGCACGACTGGCAGACGCTTTTGCAGTTAATCGGCGAATTGCTCGGCACGATTGATAAAACTTTAGCCGGAGCGAATCTGAATTTTTCCGCCGCGTTGTTAAAAGTCCGCGCGGAGATCGCCCTCGATTATCCTTTCTTAAATCCGGCAAGCGGCGTTTTTGAATATGCTCACGGCAAGGTGACGATGCACGAGCGCACCAGCGCCAAGCTGATTGTCGGCAGCATCAACGAAGCGCTCCGCCGCATTCTGGAAAAACTCGGCGCGAGCGCGAAATTTTCGCAAATTTACCGCGTCGTCGTCCAGAAAATTCTCGCCCTGATTCAACAGCGCAAACCGCTTTACGAAAAATTTTTCATCACGCCGCAACTGGAAAAAATTCTGGGCGCGTAAACGAATTTCAGATTTCAGATTTTGGATTTTAGAATTGGATAAGGAAACTCTCCGCTCTGTTCACTCGCAAATCTGAAATCTAAAGAATAAAAATCGGCGACTACAAATGATTTGTAGTCGCCGACAAGTATTATTTCCGTCTTATAATTCAATCGGAAAGGCTAATTATTAGCCGCGAAGTTCAAATCATAAACATCCTCGTTGGCGCTGACCGCTTGTGAAGACTGGCTGAACTGGTAGCGTTTGGATAAGACAGTCACGATTACCGTTTGCCCTGCCGTCACGCCGTCGAATTGATAATATCCGAAACCGTTGGTCATTGCGGTGCGGCGTGCGCCGGTGGTGTCCGCCAAAGTAACCAGAGTGTTAGCGATGCCCGCGCCGAAAGCCGTCGTCACGCGCCCGCCGACCGTAACTTGTGCCGCAGAAGGTCCGGGCGGCGCAAAACCGACGTCAAACGTGTGATTGTTTGAGCCGACAGCGCCTGTCGTCAGGGAAATAACCGGAAACGTTCCCGCCGCAGGCGATCCGACCGGATTCAGGACGTTGGTCGCGTCCGAATCCGAAGAATCGTCGTCGCCGTTTTGCGAAGTCTGGTTGACCGTCGTCAGCGATAACCCGAACAGCGGTCCGCCGAAAGCGTAATTTGCCGGGTTGTCGAAACGAACCTGGTATTGCGTGTTCGGCTGCAAGTTCAATCCGTAAATGGCGTTCGTCGTATTCGTTCCGGTCGCCGACGAGAAATAATATTCGCCGTCCTGGTCGGTCACGGCGGTTGCGACCAATACGTTGCTCGAATTATAAAGGCGAACCGTGACGCCCGACATCAAGACCGGCGACGTCGCGGCGCGCGATTCCTGCGGGTCTTGCGCGCCGTTATTGTTTCCGTCGCGCCAGACGCGGTTGCCGATTTCAATCGGCGCGAGACTGCACATCGCCGTCACGCCGCCAAGCCCGTTGGCTTTGCCGAAATCGGGCACGTCCGGACCGCCCGAGCCGTTGTAAAGGCGATAAGCGCGGTCGGCATTGCCGGTCGAGTTATTAAACCAGCGGAAACCGCCGTCAAAGGTCGCGCCGGAGCTTATCACGCGCGAAATCGGGTCGAGCAGAGTCGTGATAACGTGCTGGCGTCCGGGAATGTATATCAACTCGCCCCACGCCAGCTCGTCGTGATAATTCGCGCCGTTCGGCGTTAAACAAAAATCGTCCTGATGATAAAATTCGCCGTTGCCCAAGCCCTGTCCCGTGCCTTGCGGCGCTGCGCCGGTAAGCGGGCTTCCGCAGCGCCCGTTGCTTTCCATAATCCACGCGCCCATCGCCCCGCAGCCGCGCAAGGTATCGCCCGCCGTGCGTTTCGCGTCCGGTCCGTTGTCGAGCGCCTGGTCGCCTTCGCGGTCGCGTAAGCCCAGAATCAAATTATCGTTTTCAAATTCGATGTCCGTCAGCATCGGCTGCGGGAAAGAGAAATCCGCCTGTATCGTCGGCTCCCACTGCCGCCATTCAGCCGCCGCGCCCGGGTCGGCGAAACCGCGCGAATAATTGAGCCGGACGGTGTAATACGGCGTGGCGTTAAAAACCAGCGTGGTCGGATTAAGCTGGAAAATATAAGCGAATAAATCGTTTGGCGTGTTGGTGCTTTCGCCTGAGCAAACCACTCCGACGTAAACCTGCCCGCGATAATATTTCACGGCAAACGGGCGAATGTCGCCCGCCGCGCAATTCAGGTTCGTTCCGCCCGGCGTCGGCATGGTCAAAGTCGACATTTGAACGGTGTTTCCCAGAGACGCGCCGGTCGTCGGATTCAAAGCGTAAATGCGGCGGTTCTGCAAATTGGCGACGAACAGACGACTTTCGTCGTCGGCTAAAGCTATGCCGCCGAGGCTCGTCTTGCCGACCGCGTCCCAGCCGGCGTTGCCGTTGTCATTCGGGTAATCGTTGGTCTCGTGCGAATTGGTCGTCGCGCCCGGAACCGTGAAGGTCGCCGTCACGTTATTCGTCGTCGGGTCAACGACGTAAATCGCGCCCGGGTCGTCCGTGTTATTAAAAGTTCCGTCCGCGCCCGGTCCGAAACCGGCGTGACGTTTAAAATACGAGGCGGCGTAAACGCGTCGGTTGACGCGCGAATAAGCGAGCGAGAAAACCGTTCCCACGCGGCTGGCAATAACGCCGACCGAATGCGTGGAAGGCAAATCGTAATTGGCGACGGTCGTATCCGTGTAAGTCGTTCCGGCGTTATACGGAAAATCGGTCAAAACGTTATTGTTGGCGTAAATGCCGTTTTGCGCGTCTGCCACGAAGCGCGAAACCACGAGACTCGGATTGTTTTCGCAGTAATCTTCCGACCGCGTCAGACCGACGTTGACGTTTGCGGTCGCTCCGTCGGCGACGAATTGAACGGTCGAACCGGCGTTTGACGCGGTGCCCGCGAGAACCGACGCTTTGCTGCGCGCCGAAGCCGTGTAGCCGGTCGGCAGATTGGTAAACTCGAGACGATACGGACCTGTGCCGAGCGCGGTCAAAGTATAATTGCCGTTCGCGTTGGTCGTCGCCGTGCCGCGCGAGACGCCGGTCGAATCGTAAGCCGTGACCGTGACGTCTGCCACGCCGCGGTCAATCGAGTTCAATCCGCTCGCCGTATCATAAGCGCCGTTCGAGTTGAAATCCTGAAATACTCTTCCGGTGATGTTTCCCGCCGCTTCGACAGCCGGAAAATTGATGTTTGATAAAATTATTATTGAAAATACGCTGACGAGACTGACGATAAGTAACAGATTCCAGCCGGATATTGGGCGGAAGATTTTTTTAGTTTTCATCTTTTATCCTTTTCAGACCCGGAACGGTGAATTTGGAAATGAATCTTGAACTTCTTGACACACAAACAATCGCAAACTGTGTCCGCAATTCCGAGTATTATTTTATTTTTAGATTTTGGTTGGTAGATTTACAGAGCTTTGAAAGGCTTGTATCTGACGCGGTTTCGGTAATCGTTTGCAGGCAACAATTAGCCAAGTAATAAGGTAACAATTTTAAATGTTTTTTTTCAACTACTTTTAACAATGTTTTTAAAACAATTCGCTATATTTAAAAATTTCGGTTTAAAACTCTGAAAAACCGTCGATTTAATTTGTGAAATCGCGCTTTTTTTTTTAGGTTAGAAACAGATTCTGTTATCATCGTCTTAAAATTTCTTCACGCGAAGGTTTAATCATGAAAAAACGGCTTGCGTTATTCTTAGCCATCATTGCGGCGTTTTGTTTCTTCGCTTTCAGGCAAACGGCGGAAAGCTCACAACTGAATTCAGTCAAAAAACAAAAAGAATTTTTCACGGAACTTCAGCCGCAAGCGGTGCAGGCTTCGGGTTTCGGCGTTTCCGTTCCGGTCAGCAGTCTCGCGCCGGCGCAGCCCGAAACCGGAAAAACCAGCCGCCAGCTCGGACGCGCCGAACAGCAGGCGCGCAGCGTTCCGAATAAACTGCCGTTTCGCAAACAGGTTCCGGGCGCGCCGCAGGACAGCGAATCGAATTTAGCGCGAGTTTCCGTCGAACAGATGCCCGCGCCGGCGCTGTCTTTCAACGGAATTTCCAGCAATGAAGTCGCCGCCGCTTTCGGATTTCGCATCATTCCGCCCGACGCGAACGGCGATACGGGTCTAAATCATTACGTTCAATCGGTCAACGCGCTGACCCGCGTTTTTGATAAAAACGGCAATCCTTTGACGCCGTCTTTTAAATTGAGCAGTTTGTTTTCCGTTCTCGGCACGCCCTGCTCGATGCGCGACGACGGCGACCCGGTCGTTTTGTACGACGCGCTCGCCGACCGCTGGTTTCTGACCCAGTTCTGCAATAATTTTCCGCCTTTTCGCCAGTTGATTGCGGTTTCCAAAACGGGCGACCCGACTGGCGAGTTTTACGTTTACGAATTCGTGATGCCGAACGTCAAACTCAACGATTACCCGAAATTCGGCGTCTGGACAGACGCGATTTATATGTCGACCGACGAATTCCTGGGCGGCGATTACGCCGGCAGCGGAATGTTTGCCTTCGACAAACGGAAGCTTTACGCGGGCGAGCCGCTGGCAAGCTATATCTATTTCGATTTGGCTTCGCCGACGACGATTCGTTTCGGCGGGCTGCTGCCTTCCGATCTGGACGGCTTGAATCCGCCGCCCGCCGACGCGCCCAATATTTTCGCCGGTTACATCGCCAACGAATACGGCGACGCGCAGGACGCGCTCCGGCTTTTCGAATTTCGTCCTAATTTCGTCAATCCCTTGGCTTCGACTTTCACGGAACGCCCCGAAAGCCCGATTGCCGTCGCGCCTTTTAATCCGACCAGCCCCGACGGGCGCGCCGATATTCAGCAACCGCCGCCGAGCGAACCGCTCGACGCGCAAAGCGACCGCCTGATGTATCGCGTCACGTACAGAAATTTCGGCACGCACGATGCGCTGGTTTTGAATCAGACGGTGCGCGTTTCGCCCGTCGGTCAGACATATCGCGCCGGAGTTCGCGTTTACGAACTGCGCCGGAATCTGCTTTCCGTTCCGCCGCTCGCGCCT
Source organism: Pyrinomonadaceae bacterium (assembly GCA_036388635.1). Classification (GTDB taxonomy): domain Bacteria; phylum Acidobacteriota; class Blastocatellia; order Pyrinomonadales; family Pyrinomonadaceae; genus JALZHR01. Next base: position 16,209 of record DASVRL010000210.1, on the reverse strand, counting down.
TTCGTCGTTCACGAACAGGCGACGATTGGAGATACAGCCGCGAGCCGCTGGATGGGCAGCGCCGCGCAGGATTATCAGGGCAACATCGCCGTCGGCTACAGCTACGGCAGCGAAGAAAAAAAACCTTCGATTACCTATTCGGGCAAACTGGCGACCGAGCCTGCCGGCGCGTTTCGCACGGAAAGAAATTTGATTGAAGGCACGGGCGTGCAGACGGCTTTCGGTTTTCGCTGGGGCGATTACACGGCGATGAGCATCGACCCGACCGACGACTGCACATTCTGGTACACGAATCAGTATTACACTCTGGAAAGTCAGGAAGAAAGCCCTTTCGGCTGGCTGACGCGCGTCGGGAAATTCAAATTCGCCGAATGCGCCGGCGCGCCGCGCGCGACGATTACCGGCTTGGTAAACACTGTCTCGGGCGGTCTGCCGATTCCTAACGCGACCGTCACGGCGGCGGCTTACTCGCGCACGACCAACGCCAGCGGAAATTACGGGAATCTGCTCGTTCTGCCGGGCACCTACACCGTGACGGCTTCCGCCAGAGGCTTTCGTCCGCAAACGGTGACCGTGACCGTTGCGAACGGTCAAACCTTGATACAGAATTTTTCGCTTCAGGCGACCGCCGTTCTGGAAAACACCGGCACGCAAATCGCGGCGGAAAGCTGCCAGCCGAACAACGCCGTCGACCCGGGCGAAACCGTAACGATAAACATCGCGCTGCGGAATACAGGCGCGCAGAATACGACCAATCTGACCGCGACGCTTCTGCCGACGGGCGGCGTTACAAATCCGGGCGCGGCGCAAAATTACGGCTCATTGCCGGTGAACGGACAGAGCGCTTCCCGCCCGTTCACTTTCACGGCGAGCGCGGCTATAAACTGCGGCAATCCAATAACTTTGACTTTGCAGTTGCAGGACGGCGCGGAAAATCTCGGGACAGTTTCGATAGTTTTGAATACGGGCGTTCTGCGCGACGCTTTGCGGGAAAATTTTGATTCAGTAACCGCGCCGAATTTGCCGAACGGCTGGACGACCAGCGCCACCGGAGCGCAGCAGAATTGGAAAACCGCGACCAATCGCAATCAAAGCCCACCGAATTCCGCGTTTTCGCCCGACCCGAATCAAATCGGCATCAACGAGCTTGTTTCGCCCGCGTTTGCGCTTCTTTCGCCGAACGCCGAAATCAGTTTCCGAAATTGGTATGAACTGGAAACGACGTTTTTGCGCAACAAGCTTTACGACGGCTCGGTTTTGGAGATAAAAATCGGCAGCGGCGGCAGCTGGCAGGACATCGAAGCGGCGGGCGGCGCATTTCTGGCGGGCGGTTACGACGGCGTTTTAGACAGTTGCTGCCAGAATCCGCTCGCGGGCAGACGCGCCTGGTCGGGCAGAAGCGGACCGAATCAGATGTCCGAATTTATCACTTCAAAAGCGAAGCTTCCCGCTTCGGCGCAAGGGCAAAACGTCCAGCTGCGCTGGCGCATCGGCACCGACCTCGGCACTTTCCGCGAAGGTCAGTATATCGACGATTTGGTCGTGACGGACGGCTACGTCTGCAACTGCCAGATTAGCGCGCCCAATCGTGCGCCGTTCGATTTTGACGGCGACGGCAAAACGGATTTGAGCGTTTTTCGCCCGACCGACAACGGCGGCGAAGCTGATTTTTACGTTCAGCTGAGCGGAAACGATTCGTTTACGGGCGCGGCTTGGGGAAGCGTCGGCGACCTCGCCGCCAACGCCGATTACGACGGCGACGGGAAAACCGATTATGCCGTTTTCCGCCCGTCGGCAAACACCTGGTTCGTTTTACAAAGCCGGACGGGAGCGTTTCGCACGCAGAATTTCGGCTTGGCTAGCGACCGTCTCGCGCCCGCCGATTTCGACGGCGACGGCAAAGCGGACGTGGCGGTTTTCCGCCCGTCGGACGGCACCTGGTATGTTTCGCAAAGCACAAACGGGCAATTGCGCGCGACGCAGTTCGGAACGGCGGAAGACGTACCGGTTCCGGCGGATTTCGACGCGGACGGCAAAGCGGACGTGGCGGTTTTCCGCCCGTCGGTCGGTACGTGGTTTTACCTGCAAAGCTCCGACGGCAGTTTCCGCGCGGCACAATTCGGAACCAACGGCGATCGTCCGGTGGTCGGCGATTATGACGGCGACGCGAAAGCCGATTTCGTTGTTTTTCGCCCGTCAAACCGGACGTGGTATCTGCTTCGAAGCAATCAGGGATTTACCGCCGTCCAGTTCGGGCTGAGCGAAGACAGACCCTTGCAGGCGGATTTTGACGGAGACGGCAAACGCGACGTCGCGGTTTTTCGTCCAAGCACGGGCAACTGGTTTTACCTGCGAAGTTCAAACGGCACTTTCGCCGGCGCGCAGTTCGGTTTAGGCACGGATACGGTTGTTCCGTCGATATTTGTTAATTTTTAAGGAATTTCAGCCGCAGACGAAAACAAATGCGGAATGTGCAACTCGTCGTTCCTCGGTTCCGACAATCTGTGGCTGAAATCTTCTTATTTGCGAGAATTCAAATTACATTTTGCCGCAAATTGTGTTACAAAGGTTATTTGCCGTTATTAAGCCCGCCCTGTCCGTAAACTCGAAAGGAAGTTTTTATTCTAATGAAGAAGTTTTATTTTATTTTTGCCGGTCTGATTCTGTTTGCAGTCTGTTTCGGACTTTCGTACAAAACCGTTGTTAAAGCCGAAACCGAAAATAATCTGGTTTCGCCGAACATCGTCATCAGCCAGTTTCAGGTCGCCGGCGGAACGGCAAACGACGAATTTATCGAGCTGCACAACACCAGCGCGAATAACTTCGACCTGAACGGCTACAGATTGGTTTATCGCTCAGCCACGGGAACGAACGATGTCGCGTTTGTCGAATGGACGACCAGCACGGTGATTGCGCCGGGCGCTTATTACCTGATTGCCTCGACCGCTTATGACGGCACGGTTGCGCCGAATCTCACTTACAATCCGACGACCTGCGCGTGCTCGATGTCGGCGACGGGCGGCGGGCTTGCCATCCGTAACGGCGCGCTGAACACGGGAATAATTATCGATTCGGTCGGTTACGGAACGGCGAACAACGCTTTCATCGAAACGGCAACGACCGGCGCGCCAGCCGCTAATACCGGTCAGGCGCGGCAGAATGTTGCGTGCCAGGACACGGACAACAACGCCAACGATTTTTTGAATATTAACCCGGCGATGCCGCGCAACAGCGCGACGACGCCGAACGTTTGCTCAGGCGGCGGCAACTCGATTTTCGCCAGCGGCGCGGCTAATCCGAACCCCGTTTTGCCCGGCGGCACGACCTTGTTTACCGTTTCGGTTTCTCCGGCGACGACGCCTCCGAGCACTTTTCTGACGGTCGTCGCCAATTTGTCGCAGGTCGGCGGCGCGTCTTCGCAAACGTTTTTCGACAACGGCACGAACGGCGACGTGACGCCCGGCGACAATATATTTTCATTTCAATATATGATTCCCGCGACCATCGGCGCGGGCGCGAAAATCATTCCCTTTGTCGCGGCGGACGCGCAGGGACGAACGGCGAGTTCCGTCATTACGCTGAACGTCTCGGTGCCGCCGAATAACGACAATCCGCTTTTGTTCGGCAACCCGAGCAACGCCACGGCGGATGTCGCAAACGAAAACAATTATTTGATGATGAAGCCGCAGTATTGGCTTTCGTATAACCGCAGCCGCGCGACGGCAAACTGGGTGGCGTGGCGGCTGGATTCGAGCTGGATCGGCGACGCGCCGCGACAGGACGATTTCCGCCCCGACCCGGCGCTGCCCGCAGGCTGGTATCAGGTGACCGACGCGGATTATTCCGGTTCGGGTTACGACCGCGGTCATATGACGCCGTCGGGCGACCGGACGCGCTCGATTCCCGATAATTCGGCGACGTTTCTGATGACGAACATCGTGCCGCAAATCGCGGCGAACAATCAGGGACCGTGGGAAGAATTTGAATCATATTGCCGCACGCTGGCGGCGGCGGGAAATGAGCTTTACATTATCTCCGGCGTCGAAGGCAATATCGGAACGATTGCGCAGGGCAGAATCGTCGTACCGCGCAGCACCTGGAAAGTCGTGATTGTGCTGCCGAACGGCGACAACGATTTGCAGCGCGTCAGCAAATCGACGCGCGTGATTGCCATCGTCGTCCCGAATTTCCAGCCGCTGAATATCAACGCGCCGTGGCGACAGTTCCGCAAGAGCGTCGATCAGGTCGAGGCTTTGACCGGATATAACTTCTTTTCAAACATTCCGAAGAATACGCAGGAAATTATGGAAAGACGCCGAGACGTGCAGTAGTAGCAGCAGCAGTTGTTGTTGTTGTTGTTGTAGTAAAAGACGCGGGACGCCGATTTTTTAGACTTGTTTGAGATTATTTAAGATAAACCTTAAATAATTCTCATACATCCTAGTAAAATCGAACGTCCCATTTTTCTCTTTTAATTTGCCTGTAAAAAAATATTTTGAGTTATGAAAAATCTTTTTTCCGTTTTATTTCTAATCGTTTTATTTTTCGTTTCCAGTTCTTCGGCGCAAAAGAGCCGCGCCATCAGCGAGGTTCAGGGCGATAAAGTCGCCTCGCTGTTTGTCAATGAACAGGTGCGCGTCAGCGGAATCGTCACGGCGCGGACGCGCAGCGGATTTTTTATCCAGACGCCCGACGACAAAGCCGACGGCAATCCGAATACTTCCGAAGGAATTCTCGTTTTCACGCGCACCGAACCGGGCAGCGAAGCGACCATCGGAAATCTGGTCACGGTCACGGGAACGATTGAGGAATTTCGCCCGAAAAGCGAGCCGGCGAGCCTGCCGATTACCGAAATCAGATTTGCCAAAGGCAAGGATATTGTCGAGGTCGAATCGAAAAACAATCCGCTGCCGAAAGCGATTGCTTTAACTGTGCAGGATTTCGCCTCGAACAAAATCGACCAGATGGAAAAATACGAAGGAATGCGCGTTTACGTCGAAACGCTGACGGCAATCTCGCCGACCGGCGGCAGGGTCGAAGATAAAAACGCGACCGCCGCATCGAACGGAACTTTTTTCGCCGTCGTCAAAGGCATTCCGCGCCCGTTTCGCGAGCCTGGAATGGACATTTACGATTACATAATGTCGCCGGACAAGGAAAAATTGAAAAAAGATTATCCGAAAATGCCGATTTTCGATAACAATCCCGAAAGACTGCGAATCGAAAGCACGGCGCAGCTCGGCGCGTCGGCGATAGACGTCAACTCAAAAGCGGAAATCAAAAACCTTTCCGGCGTCGTGCATTACACGTATCGCACATTTACGATTTACGTCGACGTCGACAGCAAACACTCGATTTCAAACGCGATTAAGCCAGTCGTTCTGCCGCTGGCTAACGACCGGCAGTTTTCGGTTGCCGCCACGAATCTGGAAAACTTTTTCGACGACGAGGACGACCCTTCGATGAAGGAAGATATCGTCACGAAAGAAGCCTTTGCGCTGCGCCTGAAAAAAATCTCCGGCGCCATCCGCGAATATTTGCAGATGCCCGACATCATCGGCATCATCGAAGCCGAAAATCTTTCGGCGCTGAAACGTCTCGCCGAAAAAGTCAATGCCGACGCCGTCGCGAGCGGAAAGCCGAATCCGAAATACGAAGCGTTTCTGGTTGACGGCAATGACGGGCGCGGCATCGACAACGGCTTTCTGGTCAAAACTTCGCGCGTCGAAGTCGTCAGCGTCAAGCAATTCGGCAAGGAAGAAAAATACGAAAATCCGGTCAGAAAAAGCGAATTTTCGCTGAACGACCGTCCGCCGCTCCTGCTCGAAGCCCGAATCAACGACGCGAAAACGAATAAACCGTTTGCCGTCACGGTCGTCGTCAATCACCTGAAATCCTTTAACGGCTACAACGACGAAAAGGATGCGCCGAACGTGCGCCTGAAAAAACGCCTGCAAGCCGAATATCTGGCGAAACTGGTCAGCGAACGGCAAAAGGCGAATCCGAATGAAAGAATTCTGCTGGTCGGCGATTTTAACGCCTATCAATTTAACGACGGAATCGTCGATGTTATCGGCGCGATAAAAGGCACGCCCGCGCCGAAAGACCAGGTTTTAAATCCTTCGGAAGATTTTCTGAATCCCGATTTAACCGATTTGGTCGATATGATAAAAGCCGACCAGCGTTATTCCTACAGCTTTGACGGAAACGCGCAGGTGCTCGACCATTTTATCGCCAACGACGCGATGAAAAAACATCTCGCCGGCTTCGGCTACCTGCGCATCAACGCGGATTATCCCGAAACTCTGCGCGGCGATGCGACACGCGTCGAGAGATTTTCCGACCACGATATTCCGGTCGGATATTTTACTTTCGACGAACAACCGGCGCCGAAAAATTAAGATTTCATCTTTATAAAAAGGTTGTATTATATCTGCTATGACGACCATTACCATTTTGCCCGAAAAAAATAATTTTCGCGCCGTCGCAGGAGAAAAAGAATCAATCGGTCGCACGGCGGGCGAGGCTCTGGACGCGCTGACGGCGCAACTTAACGAAGAAGAAACCGGAACGCTGGTCATAATTCAAAACCGGCGTTCCGATAAATTTTTTAATGCTTCACAACAAAATCGGCTGACTTCTTTAATGGAAATACGCAAGGCTCGGACGCTTTCCGCCGCCGAAGAAACCGAATTGGAAAATTTGGTTGAAACGGAACTTAACGGCGCGCGGCAAAGAGCAGAAGAACTGCTTCACGAATTAAAGCCATGAATCCGAATTATGCGTTTGTCGCTCGCCGCGCCGGACACATTTGCGAATATTGTCATGCGCCGGAAGCGGTCTTTAATCTTCCGTTTGAAGTCGAACATATTAATCCCCTTTCTCAAGGCGGAGACAATTCGAAAAATAATTTAGCTCTGTCTTGTCGTTCTTGTAATCTCTATAAATCCGATTCAGTTTCCGGCTATTATGAAGTAATTGAAAATGAAGTGATTCAATTTATTCAAGTAAGACTTTTTAATCCGCGAAAAGATGTCTGGAAAGAACATTTCACTCTCGACACAAAGACAGGTAAAATTAATGGCTTGACTCCTTTCGGAAAAGCGACAATTTCCCGCCTTAAAATAAATAGCGAATCACAGTTAACAGCTCGTATTTCGTGGTCGAAACTCGGATTATTCGACTAACTATTTCTCGCGCATTTTATAAGCCTGCATGGCTTCCGCCGCGCCTTCGTGCATAATTTCCGGCTTGTGATAGCGCCAGTATTTTTCGTATTCCTCGTCGCTCATCGCGGCGTTTATCTCACGATGTTTTTGTTTCAGAAAATCCTCGCACCACTGGCGAATGTCGGGGTCGTGATTGAGCGCCGTGCGCGCTCCGTGCATTAAATTGTCGCGTTCCATAAATTTACCTCCGTTTATGATATTGTAAAACTTATTCGCAAACTTTGCGTAAAAATTAAACTGTTGTTCGATTGAAAGACGCTCGATGCGGAATCAAATCCAACCCGCGTCTCTCGTTCGGCATCTGAAACCCAACATCAATATTGGAGTTCTTCAGCGTGAAAAAATTTTTTCTAGTTTCGCTTCTGGCTATTTTAAGTTTAGCCCATACGAATTTTACACAAACGCCCTTGACGACGCCGAAAACGGCGGTGACGACGAAAAATCTCCCGACCAGAACGCAGGATGCGCCGGTCGTGCCGTTTGTCAATCGAGTTTTGCCGAACGGTCTGGAAGTTATCGTGCTGCCGGACGCGAGCGTGCCGATTGTGACGGTCGAGCTGGCGGTGCGTAACGGTTCGTTTACCGAGCCGCCCGAACTGAACGGTTTGTCGCATCTTTACGAGCATATGTTTTTCAAAACAAACCGCTCGATAATGGTTTTCCGCTGCGAGCAGATTCAAACCTACAAAAGATTCGATTTGTATAAGCAAAACAATTGCGACGAACATCTGAAATACAAATCGGAAACCGGCGACGGCACTTACTTGGGCGAAATCGGCAGTCTCGGCATTACCTACAACGGGACGACGCGCGAGGAAGTCGTCAATTATTATTTCACGACGACCAGCCCGTACGTTTCGACGGCGATTCGCTTTATCAACGACGCGGTGCGCTTTCCGGTTTTTGACGAAGCCGAATTCGAGCGCGAAAAACAGGTGGTCATCGGCGAAATCGACCGCAACGAATCGAATCCGTATTTCTATCTGCAACGGAATCTGATGGACAAGCTTTTCTACAAATACCCGACGCGCAAAAACGCGCTCGGTTCGCGCGAATCCATCAACACGGCGACGACCGAAAAAATGCGCACGATTCAAAATCGTTATTACGTGCCGAACAATTCGGCTCTCGTCATCACGGGCGACGTCAAGCCGGAAGAAGTTTTCAAAGTCGCGGAAGAAGTTTTCGGCGGCTGGAAGAAACGCGAAACCGACCCATTCAAAGATTTTCCGCTGGTCGAGCATCCGCCTTTGACGAAAAGCGAGGGAATAATCGTCGAGCAGCCGGTAAATAACGTTTTGATTCAAATCGGCTGGCACGGTCCTTCCATCGGTAAAGACAACCCGGCAACTTACGCGGCGGACGTTTTCTCGTACATTCTGACGCAGCCGGATTCGCGCTTTCAGCGCGCGCTGGTCGATACGGGTTTGGTCGTCGCGGCTGACGTCAGCTATTACACGCAGCGTAACACGGGTCCGATTACGCTGACTCTGGTGACGACGCCGGAAAAATCGAAAGCCGCGCTCGCCGCCGCTTACGCGGAATTCGCCAAATTCACCAGCGCCGATTATTACACGGACGAAGAATTATCGAATGCGACGACCTTGCTCGAATCGAGAGACTTGTTCGAGCGCGAAAAGCTGAGCGAATACGCGCATACTTTGAGTTTCTGGTGGTCTTCGACCGGAATCGAATATTTTCGCGGTTATCACAAAAATATGCGCGCCGTCTCGCGCGAGGAAATTAACCGTTACGTAAAGACTTACATTCAGGGCAAGCCGCACGTCGGCATTGCTTTGATTTCGTCACAGTCGCAGCAGCAGGCGAAATTAACGCCCGAAGATTTGATTGGAAAATAAATTTATGAAAGCAGTCAGTGTTCAGTCGTCAGCGGTCAGTCGTTTCTTTTTGCTGGCGTTTATAGTTTTATCTTTTGTCTCCGCTAATCTGGCGCAGGACGCCGGAAAAGCGAGTTTGGCTTTGCAGGTCGCGCAGGTTAAGGAATTTGAAGTCAACGGCTTGAAAGTTCTGGTCAAGCGGCGTCCTTTAAGCCCGACGGTCGCCGCCGGTCTTTTTATTCGCGGCGGCGTAAAAAACGTGACGGCGCAAAACGCCGGCGTCGAGAATTTTATGCTCAGCGCGATGACGGAAGGCAGCAAAGCTTTTCCGCGCGAAACCTTGCGCCGCGAGCTAGCCAGAACCGGAAGCTCAATCGGTTCGAGCGCCGGTTACGATTTCAGCGTCGTCAGTCTCGCCTCGACGCGCCAGAATTTTGACCGCTCGTGGGACATTTTCACCGACATCGTGCTGAATCCGGCTTTTGCGCAAGCCGACGTCAATCTGGCGAAAGACAGAATCCTGACGAGTTTGCGCGACGACACGGACGACCCGGACGGTTTTTTGCAGGTTTTGCAGAACAAGGTGATTTACGCGAATCACCCGTACGGCAACGACCCGCGCGGAACGATGGAAACCGTCGGGCGCACGACCGCCGAAGATTTGCGCGCTTATCACCAGAAAACGATGCAGACCTCGCAGCTTTTGCTCGTGATTGTCGGTGATTTGGACGCGGCTGATTTGCAAAAACGCATCGCGGATTCGTTCGGAAAACTGCCGAAAGGCGCTTACAAGGACCAGCCCGCCGGCGCTTTTAATTTCGCCGAGCCGACGCTCGATATAACCACGCGCACTTTGCCGACGAATTATATCCAGGGCGTTTTCGACGCGCCTTCGCTCGCCAGTCCCGACTTTTACGCGATGCGCGTGGCGACGACGCTTTTGCGCGACCGTGTTTTTGAAGAAGTCCGCGTCAAGCGTAATCTCTCATATGCGCCGAGCGCGGATATGAATGCGCTCGGCGTCAGCACGGGACACATTTACGTGACGGCGGTCGACGCCAATCAGGCGGTCAGTTTAATGCTCAACGAAATCAAGACTTTAAAAGACGAAACGGTTGAAACGCGGGAAATTTCCGGCGTGACCGGACAGTTTTTGACGACTTATTACGTCGGGCAGGAAACCAACGCCGCGCAGGCTAGCGAGCTTGCCAAATACGAATTAATCGGCGGCGGCTGGCGCAACGCATTCGGCTTTCTCGATAAAGTCAAGCAAGTGACGCCCGCCGACGTGCAGCGCGTTTCGCAGAAATATATGAAGAACTTGCGCTTTATCGTTCTCGGCAATCCGAGCGCGATTAATCGCCAAATCTTTTTGCAGAAATAATTGCAGCCTTATAGCCGAATCGCTTTAGATATAAAAAGAAACGGGACGCTGATTTTTCACGATTGTCCAGGATAAATTAGGATTTAAATCTTAATCGATCTCATTCAATCTTAAAAAATCAGCGTCCCGTTTCTTTTTGCGCATTCGCCGCACGGAATCCGCTTCTACCTGTTCAAACCGTCCTTCGGGTTTTTGCTTTTATTCTCTACCGGCGGCGGCTCAGGTTTCGGTTCGGGCTTCGGTTCTTCGCGGCGCGGCTCCGGTTTCGGCTCTTCCCGACGCGGCTCTTCGCGCCGGGGTTCTTCACGCGGCTGCTCGTTTCTCACCGGCGGCGGCGGCTCCTGTCGCGGGCGCTCTCTCGGTTCTTCGCGCGGCGGCGGCGGAACATAAACCGGTATCTGATTTTCGTCGCGACGCGGTTTGACGACAGGCTGGTCGTTGTCGCGTGGTTTATCGCGCGGCGGACGCACCGGCGTTTCGTTTCGCGGAGTTTGATTGTCGGTGCTCTCGTCCGGTCTGATGACCGAACGCACCGGAGGACGCTCGACCGCGCCGGTCTTGCGAATTTCCGTGCCGTTGCCTTCAATCGTGCTTTTGACCTGTTCCCCGCCGCTCAAATCCCTCTGGCGAGTAATCGGTTTTCTGTCCTCGAAAACTTTCTTCTGGCGAATCTCTTCGTCCATCGCGACGCCGATTTTGCGTTCGACGACGCCGGTTTTCGCCAGCGGCTCGGATTTAACGCGCGTTTTTTCGATGATAATTTCATTTCTGATTGTCGGCGTCTTAACCATTCCGACCGGCAGCGACGGCGCTTCTTTAACCATCGCGTCCGGGTCTTTCGATAAAACCAGTTTGGCGACGTCGAGCGGCGCGGTTTTTGCGCCTTTTATTTGATTGCCGAATTGCTCTTTGGCAATCGTGACCACGGCGCCGGGCGGAATCGTCTGTAAAGGCGGCAGCTTGGGACCTTTGCCCGGCAGCGGCACGGGAATAACTACTGCCGGAGTCGGCGACGGTGTCGGGTTAACTCCGCCGGTGTTGTTGTTATTATTATAATTACCGCGCCGACGCCGGTGGTGGTAATAGCCGTTGTAGTTGTAATAACCGTAATCATACGGCAGCGGATACCAGCAAATCAGATTGCCCGACCACGTTACGACCACCAAAGCCGGCTGCCACCAGCTGCGGCGCGAGCGATACGACGCGTACGGCGTCCAGCACCATTCGCCGTCAACGTAAATCCAGCGCCCGTGATGATAAGTCGCCCAGCCCCACGGCTCGTCGTTGACCCAGGTCCAACCGTACGGCGGAACCCAGCGCCATTGACCGTAACGATACGGCGACCAATCGGCGTAGCCGGCGGTCGAATTACGATAAGGTCTCCAGACCCAGCCGTATTTGCGCGTGAAAATCCATTCGCCGTAATCGCTTAAATCTTCCGCGCCGTACATATCGCGGTCGTAATATTTATCGTAATAAGCGTCGCGCAGGAGCTTGGCGATTTTGGCGTCGCGTTCCAGAACCCATTCGTCCCATTCGTCGGCGTTGCGCGCGGCGTCCGCCATTTGCCATTCGCCCGCGTTGCTGCCGTCCAGATAAACCGTCGCGCTGCGCCCGTTGCGAAGCGTAAAGCCGGAATTTTCCGAGTAAACTCTGGCTTCCGCGCCGTCGGTTGCCGTGACGCGAATCTGCGTCGAATCCTTGTCGCCCGCGTCGAGGCGATACAGCCCGGTCGTCTGCACGGAAACGGTCGTCTGCGGCGCGTCAATCTCGAAATAAGTCCGGCTTTTATCAAAGCTCAGGACGCGCAGGCTCAGAGTTCCCTGCGGCAGACTCAAAGCCACGCCTTCATCTCGTAAAGTTGTAATTTTTAAATAAGAATTTTCCGCCAGACGCAAGAATGAATCGCGGTCGAATTGAATCTCGAGGCGCGCGTTCGCTTCGGTCGCAATCTGGTCGCCTTCGACGACGGGCAGATTTAATGAAGCGCGCTCCCAGTCGTCGCTGTCGGCGCGTTTGATTTGAACTTCGCCGCGCAGGAAACTGATTCGCGCCACGCGCGCCGTAACTTCCGGAATGTAATCGTCGGCGAGAGCGGCGGCGTTCGGATTGGCAAAAACGGTATCAAATAACAAAAGAGGCATCAACAGAACGAATGCCCAAAGAACACTGGCTAAACGCATATACTTTCTCCTTGCTTGCTTGCTTGCTTGTTTGCTTGTTTCGTATCTAACCTGCTTTGTGGAAGAGAAAGCTGTTTGAAAAAGCTTCAGCTTTAATCCCGGCTGACAGCAAAAGTTATGCCCTTCGTCTAAAGCATTTGCTGCGACCAATTTATTCGAATTTTGCATATTTTTTCAAGCGATTTTTGCCAACTCGTATTCTATATAGTTTGCGCCTGATACGAAATGGTGTAAACCGGTCGGAAAAATTTCGGAAAATTACTTTAGTGAAAAAAATCACAAACCTCTCAATCTGCATCCTTGACCGCTAAAATCAGGCGTGATATGCTTGATTCTTTTGAGAGCAAGCGATTTTTTTCGCTGCTCGCAGTAAGCAATTCACACTTTAGAAATTAATTATTTATGGTCGTTTTAGCTTTTGCCGAAGGCGGTGGAATCCAGCTTGTGCCGGACGGTACGATTCTGATTCACATCGCGCTGATTCTGATTATGATTTGGGTGCTGAACCGCACGTTTTTCCGCCCGATTAACCGCGTTATCGCGGCGCGCGAGAAAAACAAAGGCGGGCGGTTCGGCGAAGCCGAAGGAATTTTGCAGCAGGTCGCGGAAAAGAACGCGCGTTTTGAAAGCGTGATGCGCGAAGCGCGTCTGGAAGGCTACAATAAAATCGAAGCCGAGCGCGGCGCGGCGATAGCTGAAAAACAGGCAAAAGTAGAAACGGTCAAGACGGAAGTCGAGCAGAAAATGGCGATTGAGAAAGAAGCGCTGGCTCGGCAAGCCGAACAGGCGCGCCTGCAAATCGCGGCGGAAGCCAGAGTGCTGGCGGAAAAAATCAGCTCGAATATTTTAAAGTAAGTTTTGGCGTTTAATTTGAAATAATTTGAAATTTTCGTTTCGAATTTGAAATCGATTTATGTTTGCATTTATTTTTAGCTTCATTTTTATTTTCGCAGGCGGCGGAAGTTCGACGGGCGGCGGATTTGGCGAATGGTGGCATACGCACGCCGACCCGTATCTCAACTATCCGGGTTTTGAAGCGTGGAAGTTTATCAATCTGGCGATTTTCACCGCCATTATGATTTATCTTCTGAAAAAGCCTCTAAGCAACGCTTTCAAAACAAAGCGCGAGCAGATTCGCGCCGAATTGATTCGCGCCGAACAGGAACGCCGCGCCGCCGAAGCGCGTTTGATTGAAACCGAATCCAGACTGGCGCGGCTCGCTGCGGAAAGAGAAAATGTTTTGACCAAAGCCGAGCGCGAAGCCGAGCTGGAAAAACAGCGCATCATTGAGCAAACCGAATTTGAAATCACGAAGCTGCGCGAGCAAGCCGAAAACGAAATCAGCCGTACGGCACAGCAAGCCCGACACGAGCTTCGCCGCCTTTCAGCCGAGGAAACGATTCGGCTGGCGGAAGAAATGATTAAACAGGGAATGAACCCGCAAGCCGACGCGCGACTTGTCCGCAGCAACATTCAATCAATCGGAGGTCTGCAATAATGAGTGGTGAAACCGTCGCCCGCCGCTACGCGCTCGCGCTGGCTGATGTCGTCGAAAAATCGCCCGATTCGGAAATTATCAAGTCCGAGTTGAAACAATGGCAGGCGATGATGACCGCCAACACCGATTTAATAAACGTTTTTCGCAATCCGTCTATCGCTCACGCCGTCAAGGAAAAGCTTCTGGAAAACTTGATCGAACGGGCAAAACCGTCGCGCACGACCGCTAATTTTCTGCGCGTTCTGCTGCGCAACAATCGCTTGACGGACATCGCGCAAATCAACGATAAATTCGCTTCGGTTTTGGAAGAGCGCTCCGGCGCGGTTGCGGCGACCGTCGTTTCGGCGCGACCGCTTTCGGCGGAAGAACAAGCCGCGCTGCAAAACAATTTAAGCAAGCTGACGGGCAAAAACGTCAGCCTGAATTTTAACATCGACCAGAGTATTATCGGCGGCGTCGTCACCAAAATCGGCTCGACCGTTTACGACGGCTCCGTCAAAACGCAATTGGAAAATTTGAAAGAACAGATGATTAGAAATTAACCGATAGTTGATGACTGATAACTGATAGTGAAAGAAAATAACTATCAGTTATCAGTTATCAGTTATCCACTAAAATATATGGAAGCAATAAAAGCCAACGAAATTAACGAGATTATTCGTTCACAGATTGAAAATTTTGACGCAAGTATGACCGTTTCGGAAATCGGCACGGTTATCAAGGTCGGCGACGGTATCGCCGAAATTCACGGGCTTGAAAAGGTAATGGCGGGCGAGCTTCTGGAATTTCCGTACGCCGTTCGCGGTCTCGCCTTAAACCTCGAAGAAGATAAAGTCGGCTGCGTGTTGTTCGGCGATTTCCAGAAAATCAAGGAAGGCGACGAAGTACGCCGCACCAAGCGCATTATGTCGGTTCCGGTCGGCGATGCGCTGATTGGTCGCGTGGTTGACGCTTTGGGAAATCCGATTGATAACAAAGGCGAGATTGTGACCGACACATTCAATCCGGTCGAGCGTATCGCGCCCGGCATCATCGACCGGCAACCGGTCAAAGAGCCGCTCCAAACCGGCTTGAAGGCAATTGATGCGATGGTTCCCATCGGTCGCGGGCAGCGCGAGCTGATTATCGGCGACCGTCAAACCGGAAAAACCGCCGTCGCCATCGACACGATTATCAACCAGAAAGGCAAAGACGTGATCTGCATCTACGTCGCTATCGGTCAGAAACAATCGACCGTCGCGCAGGTCGTCAAAAAGCTCGAAGAATACGGCGCGATGGATTACACGATTGTCGTTTCGGCGACCGCGTCCGACCCGGCGGCGATGCAGTTCTTAGCGCCGTATTCGGGCGTCGCGATGGGCGAATTTTTCCGCGACAACGGTCGCCACGCGCTGACGATTTACGACGATTTGACGAAACAGGCGGCGGCGTATCGCGAAATTTCCCTGCTGCTTCGCCGCCCGCCGGGACGCGAAGCTTATCCTGGCGACGTTTTTTATCTCCACTCGCGCCTTCTGGAAAGAGCCGCGAAAATGTCGGACGCGCGCGGCGGCGGCAGCCTGACTTCGCTGCCTTTTATCGAAACGCAGGCGGGCGACATCTCGGCGTATATTCCGACCAACGTGATTTCGATTACCGACGGGCAGATTTTCCTTGAATCCGATCTTTTCAACTCCGGCGTTCGTCCGGCTATCAACGTCGGAAACTCGGTTTCGCGCGTCGGCGGTTCGGCGCAAATCAAGGCGATGAAACAAGTTGCCGGAACGCTCAGAATTGACCTCGCGCAATATCGTGAATTGGCTGCGTTCGCGCAGTTCGGTTCGGATTTGGACAAAGCCACGCAGTCGCAGTTGTCGCGCGGTCAGCGTTTGACGGAAGTTTTGAAACAGCCGCAATATCAGCCGATGCCTGTCGAAGAACAGATTTTCGTTATCTGGACGGCAACCAACGGTTATTTAGATGATGTGGCGGTCGAAGACCTGCGGCGCTTTGAAGACGAATTGCTGAATTACGTTCGGAACACGCATCCGGGCGTTTTAAACACAATTCGTGAGAAAAAAGCGATTTCCGACGATTT
>DASVRL010000209.1:0-1668 GCA_036388635.1 Pyrinomonadaceae bacterium | reverse complement strand
CGTCGAACACGAAGCGACGACTTCGAAGATAAGCGAAGAGCAATTGTTCTACTTGCAGCAGCGCGGCATCTCGCAGGAAGACGCCGTTTCGTTGATCATCAACGGTTTCTGCAAGGAAGTTTTTCGCGAGCTGCCGATGGAATATGCCGTTGAAGCGACGAAGCTTTTGGGATTGAAACTTGAGGGCAGCGTCGGTTAATGAGAAAACGGACTCCGCAGGAAAAGAAAGCTTTGAGTTACGCCAGAGACAGGCGAAACGATTACGGCGAAAACGATAAAACATCGCGCCGGTCGATTCGCCGCAACAAAACTTTGCCCGCTCGCGCCTATCGAAAAACCATTAACGATATTTTGCACGGCGCGGTCGGCGTGGTCGATTTGGCAAAAGCCGAATCGGTTGACGTTAAAGCAAAACAAGTCATGCGGAGAAGATGGAAAAAGTATCCTGACCAACCGCTGGGCGAAATCGTTGCGCGACAACTTAAACGCAGAAAAAATCACGCGGCAAAGGGCAAAACCGCGCGGCAACGAATGAGAGATTTCGTCAACGCTTTGAAAATCGAAACCGGGCAGGAAGCCGACGGGCGCTGGCTGGCGGAAGTCGCCGGACTAAGCAGCGTTAAAGCTTATGGCGAAACTCGTGAAGCGGCGATTGAAAGATGTAAAACACTCGCCGGTTGCGTTTTTCTCGAGAGTTTGGGCGCGGTGAAGATACTTTGGGCGGCGGACGATTCCATAAGTGTTTTAAGTTTTTGAAATGGACTCTTTATTATTTGACGTGCTCGGCTGGATAGGCGCGTTCCTGCTTTTGCTGGCGTACGGGCTGGTTTCGTTCAAAAAGCTGGCAGCCGATTCGCCGACTTATCAGTGGCTGAACGTTACGGCGAGCGTTTTGCTGCTGGTCAACACGATTTTTTACGGCGCGTATCCGTCGAGTTTCGTTAATGCCGCCTGGACGATTATCGCTTTGGTCGCAATTTTGACGATTATTAAAAGAAGATATGAAAAAAATACAAATTGAAGGCGCGCCGCTGCCAGCCGGACATTACTCGCACGGAATCGTTCAGAACGGTTTCGTTTTCGTCTCCGGACAATTGCCGATGAATCCGGTGACGCGCGAAGTCGAAACGGGCGCCATCGAAGCGCAAACCGAACTCGCTCTCAGAAATGTCGAAGCGGTTTTGCATGCGGCGGGCAGCGACTTGAATCACGTCGTGCAGATGACGATTTACATTTCCGATATGGAGCTTTGGGGCAAGGTCAACGAAGTTTACGCGCGCATATTGGGCGCGCATCGTCCGGCGCGGGCGATTGTTCCCGTGAAAGATTTGCACTTTGATACGAAAATTGAGATTCAGGCGATTGCGGCGGTGAAAGATTGATGAAAGACGGAATTTGCCCGAAATGCGAAGCCAAGGAAGTTCATGTCGTTTCGCGGACGAGCGTGGAAGTTGCAATCAATGTCGGTCGCGAAATGGCTTATTTGTGTTATTACGTTTGCACGAGTTGCGGTTACACGGAGCTTTATGTGCTTGAGTCCGAAATGCTCCAGCAGATTGCCTGGAAGTATCGCAGAATCAGACGCGATTAGCGGGTTAGAGTGTTTACGATTATCTGAAAGAGGAAATCCACGTTTGAGATGAAGGTTTTTCGCAGCAGGGAATTTAC
>DASVRL010000208.1:0-39803 GCA_036388635.1 Pyrinomonadaceae bacterium | reverse complement strand
CTATCGCTTTTTCGATTTCGTCAAAATCGGCTCGCTGCTGACCGTAATTGTTTTTATCGTCGTGATTTTATTAGTGCCGCTGGTCTGGAAATTTAAGTAAATGCGGAACGCGGAGTGCGGAATGCGGCATTGCAAGCGCTGCGTTCCGCATTTTTTATTCATCATTCCTTTATTCTTGATTCCTCATTCCGCATTCCGCGTTTCGCGTTTCGCGTTTCTCTTTGTCTTTCGCCCGCCGAATCGTTATAATTTTTTCCAGCAGTCAGACCTAAGTTTTTCAGCATCTAAAATTCGCTAATGAGAATTTCGGGAACGGAAAGAGTAAAACTGTCTCAAAAACTGTCGGCGGCGGTCGCTTCCGATAAACCTCTGCGCACGCTGGCGAGCGGGCTGTCGCAATTTGCGCGCGAGGCTCTGGCGGAAGCCAATTCGATTTCCGTCGAAAACATCAAAATCAAGCTGAAACGTCTGCCGAAGGAGCTGGACGGTTTTCGTCTGGTTCATCTTTCGGACATTCATCACAGCCCTTTTACGAGTCTTGAACACATTTCGCGCGTCGTCGAGGTTTCCAATCGTTTAAAGCCGGATATGTTTGTGCTGACGGGCGATTACGTTTCGCACGAAACCGAATACATCGCGCCCGTCGCTGAAGTTCTGGCGCAATTAAAAGCCGAACACGGAATTTACGGCTGTCTCGGCAATCACGACCATTGGACTGACGCCGAACTGGTCACGCACCTGTTTCGCGGCGAGGGAATCAATCTTTTAATCAACGAAGGTTTTCGCTTCGAGGCGCGCGGCACAAAATTCTGGCTCGCCGGCGTCGATGATTTGATGGTCGGAAAGACGGACGTGCGCGCGGCTCTCGACGGCTCGAATGAAGAGGAATTTAAGCTTCTGCTCGCCCATAATCCGCAAATCGTGCGCCGCGCCGCCAGATACGATGTCGATTTGATGCTCAGCGGACACACGCACGGCGGGCAGGTCAAGCTGCGCGACGAGGAAAAAAGAATTCTGCCGCGCAGGCGGCTTTCGAGCGGCTTGCATCGCCGCCAGAACACGCAGGTTTACATCACGCGCGGCATCGGCACGGTCGTTCTGCCCGTCCGCTATCAATGCCCGCCGGAAATTTCGGTGATTGAGCTGTGTTGTAATTAATTTGTAATTTTAGATTTTAGATTGGCTAAGAAATGTTTGCCTGTTTTGGTTTTGGAAAGATTCGGGCTAGAATTATTTTTAAATAGCAACAATCGCAAATCTAAAATCGCAAATTCCGTCGATGTCAAGCATCATAACCATTCCAAATTTACTCACCTTTCTGCGAATGGCTCTCATTCCCGTTTTCGCCAGCCTGCTTTTTTACGAATACGTCGCTCTGGCTTTACTCGCCTTTATCGTCGCGGGCGTTTCCGACGGCGTTGACGGATTTATCGCGCGCCGCTTCAAACAGGAATCCGAGCTGGGAACCATTATCGACCCGATTGCCGATAAGCTTTTAATGACGACGGCGTTTATCATTCTCACGCTGCCGAACATTTTGGAGCCGAATCATCGAGTGCCGTTCTGGGTGACTGCCGCCGTCATCGGGCGCGACGTTTTGATTATCGCCGTCGCGGGTGCCATCAATATTATGACCGGATTTCACGGTTTCAAACCGTCGTGGCTCGGCAAGCTCAGCACGCTGGTGCAGGTCGCCGCCGTCGTTTTAATTCTTTTCGCCGCCGTCTCCGGCTACAAATTTTTCCTGCCCGTAACTTACTTTTTCGTCGTGCTTTTGGCTTTTATTTCGGGTTTTCACTATATCTTTCACGTCGCGCGCCTGATGAAGGAAGCCGAAAAAAATATCTAAAACTTAATCTCCAAAGCTGTCTTTTTTAGTTTCAATCCGAGACTGTATAAAAAAATCTTTTGATTTTTTTAAAAATTGCTTATTGCCGACGCGGCTCGTAAGGAGTATCTGCGGGTCGTCCCTATTCTGTTGTTAAGCTTGCAGTTATTTAATAAGAATTTAAATAACTAATTTTCAAGGAGTGACGAAATGTTTCCCAGTTTTGTACGAGCAATTTTAGTCGGAAGCTTTTTAATGCTTTCCGCCGGGGTGGGCTTCGCACAGGAAATTCCGTGCGTGACGCAAAACAGACAAATAAAACTCGTTAAAGTTTCGGATAAATCGGCGACTGCCGAATGCTGGAATCGTCGTCGAAACGCGAAGACGCGGGCAAACAGAGGCATCGACAATATTACGATTGCCGGTCACATCACGCACCAGAACGGCGTGCGGATGACGGGCGTGACGGTGACGCTGGAAAATCTCAGCACCGGAATGATTCGCACCGTCGTCACGGAAGATACCGGCACATATTTTTTTAATAATCTGCAATTCGCCGACGATTATGAAATAACGCCTTCCAAACAAGGCTACGAATTTTACCCGCCGTCGGTCATCATTAAAGGACTCGTCTACGACCAGGTTTTTAATTTTATCGCGGCGGGACCGCCGCCGAACCCGCCGACTCCGCCGGCAAACCAGCCGACGCTCGCCTGGACGAGCTATTATGACAATCCGCTGTCGCCCGGCTCGCCGTCCGAGCCGAACGCCGATTACAACGCGATGATGGCGCGCGACGCGCAGGGCAACGTCTACGTCGCCGGAACTTCCTACACTGAAAATTACGAGAAAACCGGCAATACCGACATCTCGCTATACAAAACGGACGCCAACGGCAACCGCGTCTGGGCGCGAACTTTCGACGGCGCGGCGCACTATAAGGACGGCGCGATAGACTTAGGCGTCGATGCCGCCGGAAATGTTTATATCGCCGGTTATGCCTGGCAGAGTCAAAACGGTGATTATGACTACGTCGTTTTAAAATACGACACGGGCGGAAATCTGCTCTGGTCGAAATATTACGCCGGCAACGGCGGCGAAGATTTTCCGCGCTCGCTCAAAGTCGATGCGGCGGGCAACGCTTATATCACAGGCTATTCGTGGGGAACATACGCCAATTACGCGACCGTCAAATACGACGCCAACGGAAATCAGATGTGGGCGAAGCGTTATGTCGGCGGCTACGGCGAGATTGCCACCGAAGTCGAAGTCGATTCAGCCGGAAACGTTTATGTGACGGGCTATTCCGGTCACAGCGTGGCGGGCGACGCCGAAGATTTCGTGACCATTAAATACAGTCCGACCGGCGAGCAGCTGTGGCTGAACCGCTATGATTCGCTGCCCGGCGATAAAAACGACCAGGCTTATGAAATGGAAATCAACGCGGCGGGCGACGTTCTGGTGATGGGCGAGAGCAACGATTTTATCACTGCCGAAACGGTCGTTCACAAGATAAACGGCGCGAGCGGCGCGAGTGTCTGGACAAAAAATTTCAGCGCCGTGATGGACGAAAAACTGGAAGAATATCCGACGGCGATGAAACTCGACCAGAACGGAAACATCATTCTCGCCGGAACGCTGTTTGACAATTTCAGCTACAATCTCGATTCGTATGTGGCGAAGCTGAATGCCGACGGCGTTATGCAGTGGATGAAAACTTACGACGGACCGGGCGACGCAGATTACGACGGCGACCCGAAACTGGCGGTCGATGCGGGTGGAAACGTCTACGCCGGCGTTTCTTCGGAAGGCTTCGCCAATTTCGATATGCAAATCATCAAATATTTGCCGAACGGCAATGTCGATTGGACGTATCGCTTCGGCAACCCGTATCTGTGGGATGATTTCTTTATCGAATGGCTCGACGACAACTCGCAGACGAACCTTCTGCTCGACGCGCAAGGGAATGTATACGTCGCGGGCGATTCCGTCGTTCCCGACCAATCCGTAAATTTGCTCGTCTTCAAGCTCGAACCGGTCGCGCAGCTGCGCGCCGTCCCGTTCGATTTTGACGGCGACAAAAAAGCCGATGTCGCGGTTTTCCGTCCCGAAACCGGAAGCTGGTATGTATTGAAGAGTACAGACGGTTCGTATATGGCGGTGCAATGGGGCATATCGACCGATAAGCTCGTGCCCGCCGATTACGACGGCGACGGAAAAACCGACTTCGGCGTTTATCGCGACGGAACGTGGTATGTGCAAAAAAGCATTGACGGAAATTATTTCGGCACACAGTTCGGGATTCCGAGCGACAAACCCGTTCCGTCCGATTTCGACAACGACGGGCGCGCGGATTTGAGCGTTTTCCGCGCGGGCGTCTGGTACAGCCTGCAAAGCTCGGACGGCGCTTTCAAAGGCGTTCAGTTCGGCGCGGCAAACGACGTGCCGCTGCCTTCGGATTACGACAGCAACCGCCGCAGCGACATCGCCGTTTTCCGCAACGGTTCGTGGTACGTCAAATATCAGAACGAATTGCCGCTCGCCTCGCAGCAGTTCGGCGTCTCGACCGATAAACCCGTCCCGGCGGATTACGACGGCGACCGGAAAACCGATTACGCCGTTTTCCGCAACGGCGACTGGTACATCTGGCAAAGCAGCACGAATTCGATGCGCGTCCAGCACTGGGGCGCGAGCGGCGACGTTCCCGTTCCGGCGGATTACGACGGCGACCGGCGGACGGATTTCGCCATCTTTCGCGGCGGCGTCTGGTATATCTTGAAAAGCTCGGACAATCAGTATTACTCCGTGCAATGGGGCTTGCCGAGCGATAAGCCGGTTCAAGCGGCGTTTGCTCAGTAAATTTGTTTGATTAACCGAAGACAAACGGCGTTTGATTAAAGACGGACGCCGTTTGTCTTCGGACAAATCGCGTTTGAAAGCTTGCATACTTCATCTGTCTTCATCGGAAAAACGATTTTTATTCTTATTTTCCTGCGTTTTCATACGCAAACGATAAATATCTTTTGTAAAAGAGCGAGACTGATCTCGCTCTTTTTTTGGCAAAAGTTTCTGCAAATAAACTTGACAATAACTCACTCACATATTATTCTATAAACACATTCAACTTGCTGTTGTCTTTTGGTGAGAAACGGCTTGATGAGAAGCAATAGCGATTATAAGTTTCGGAGAAGTTAAGAAATGAGCAAAATTATTGGTATCGATTTAGGGACGACAAACTCCGTCGTCGCCGTGATGGAAGGCGGTGAGCCGGTGGTCATCACGAACGAGGAAGGCGGACGCACAACGCCGTCGGTGGTTGCTTTTACAAAAGACGGCAACCGTCTTGTCGGGCAAGTTGCAAAGCGTCAAGCCGTGACGAATCCCGAAAACACGCTTTATTCGGTAAAGCGTTTTATGGGAAGAAAATACGAGGAAGTGCAGGGCGAAATCAAACAAGTGCCCTTTAAAGTGGAAAGAGCCGGAAACGGCGACGTGCGCATCGACGCGCAGGGCAAACAATACAGCCCGCCGGAAGTTTCGGCGATGGTTTTGCAGAAATTGAAAAAAGCCGCCGAAGATTACTTGGGCGCGAAAGTCGACAAAGCGGTCATCACCGTTCCGGCTTATTTTAACGACGCTCAGCGTCAGGCGACCAAAGACGCGGGCAAGATAGCCGGTCTCGAAGTGATGCGCATCGTCAACGAGCCGACCGCCGCCGCTCTGGCTTACGGTCTGGATAAAAAGAAAGACGAAACCATCGCGGTTTTCGACTTCGGCGGCGGAACGTTCGATATTTCCGTTCTGGAGGTCGGCGAAGGCGTCGTCGAAGTGAAATCGACCAACGGCGACACGCATCTGGGCGGCGACGACGTCGACGAAGCGTTGATCAAATGGATTATCGACGAATTCAAAAAAGACCAGGGAATCGACTTGACGTCAGATAAGATGGCTTTGCAGCGCCTGAAAGAATCGGCGGAAAAAGCGAAAGTCGAGCTTTCCAGCGCGATGGAAACCGAAATCAATCTGCCGTTTATCACGGCTGACCAATCGGGACCGAAGCATCTGGTCATGAAAATGACGCGGACGAAATTTGAAGCGCTGACCGATTCGCTTCTGAAGCGCTTGATGCCGCCGGTCGAGCAGGCTCTGAAAGACGCCGGCGTCGAAAAAGGACAGATTGACGAAATCGTTCTGGTCGGCGGTTCGACGCGTATCCCGAAAGTTCAGGAAATGGTCAAGGAATTTTTCGGTAAAGAGCCGAACAAATCCGTCAACCCGGACGAAGTCGTCGCTCTTGGCGCGGCGGTTCAGGCGGCGGTTTTAGGCGGCGAAAAAACGGATATTCTTCTGCTCGACGTGACGCCGCTGAGCCTGGGTATCGAAACCTTAGGCGGCGTGATGACGCAGATGATTACGCGCAACACGACGATTCCGACCCGCAAGTCGGAAATCTTTTCGACCGCTTCGGACAATCAAACCAGCGTGGAAGTTCACGTTTTGCAGGGCGAGCGTCCGATGGCTCCCGACAATAAAACGCTCGGAAAATTCCATCTGGTCGGCATTCCGCCCGCACCGCGCGGCGTTCCGCAGGTCGAAGTGACTTTCGATATCGACGCCAACGGCATCGTCAACGTTTCGGCGAAGGACGTCGGCACCGGACGCGAGCAGAAGATTACGATCACCGCGTCTTCGGGCTTGTCGAAGGAAGAAATCGACAAGATGATGAAAGACGCCGAATCGCACGCCGGCGAAGACACCAAGCGTAAGGAAACGATTGAGGCGAGAAACCGTCTGGACGGTTTGGTTTATTCGGTCGAAAAATCTTTCGGCGAAAACAGGGACAAGCTCGATGCGGGCGCGGCGGGCGAAATCGAAGCCGCTATTGCCGAATCGAAAACCGCTCTGGGCGGCGAAGACTCGGACGCGATGAACAACGCTTTCAACCGCCTGCAAACGGCTTCGCACAAACTGGCGGAAGTTCTTTACAGCCAGGCTGGCTCGGCTCAGACGGGCGGCGGCGCGGAAACCGGCGGCGAACAAGCCTCTTCGGCAAGCGCCGGCGCTGGTGAAACATCTTCAAGCGCGGGCGACGATAACGTCATCGACGCCGAGTATGTTGATGTTGACGAAGAGAAAAAGTAAAATCTCGTCGAGTTGAATTATCGGTGGACAGTGTTCAGAAAATCTGTTCGCTGTTCACCGATTTTACTGAAAAGAGCAGTCGGCGTTTTCGGTTTTGAAAAATTGTGAGCGGTTGCGGGGTTTGCGGGTTACATCCTGACCAATGACCGATAGGCTTCGCGGCTTCCACTGACCAGTGACGAATGGCAAATAAAGATTATTACGGCATACTCGGCGTCAAAAAAGACGCCAAAGCGGACGAAATTAAAAAAGCGTATCGCCGCTTGGCGCGCAAGCATCATCCGGACGTGAATCCGAATGATAAAGCCTCCGAGGATAAATTTAAAGAAGTTCAGGAAGCTTACGACGTTCTTTCCGACGAGAAAAAACGCAAGGTTTACGACCGTTTCGGCTATTACAACGACAATCTCGACCCGGATTCGCCGTTCGGCGCCGGTGCCGGAGCGGGTCGCGGCGCTGGAGGATTCGATTTTTCGGGTTTTACGTGGGACGCAAATTCGACAACCGGTTCGAGCGGCGGCACCGGCGGCGGCGGAACGAGCTTTCGCGATATTTTCTCAGACCTTTTCGGCGGCGGAAATCGCGGGCAGACCGAGCCGGAACCGCCGCGCCCGTTGCCGAAAAAAGGCAGGGACATCGAAATTCCGCTGGCTTTGTCGTTTGAAGAATCGGTCACGGGATTGACGACGAATCTGACGGTTGACCGTTCCGAGCAATGTTCGCGCTGTCAGGGCGCGGGCGATACGGGCGGTCCGGTCGTCGTTTGCCCGACCTGTCACGGCAGCGGGCAGGTGCAGAAACAGGGCGGGCGACTGCAATTTTCGCAGAGCTGTCCCGATTGCGAAGGAACGGGCAGACGCCGCCAGCCCTGCTCGCAATGCCACGGCAAAGGCGTGACGCCGAAAACCGAACAGGTGAAAATTCGCATTCCAGCGGGCGTCGATACGGGCTCGCGCGTCCGGATTCCGAAAAAAGGTCACGGCGGACGTTTGGGCGCCGAACCGGGCGATTTGTTTATTATTACGAACGTCGGCAAGCACCGGTTTTTTACGCGCAAGGGCGATAATATTTACGTAACGGTGCCGATAACCGTGCCGGAAGCGGCGCTCGGCGCGAAAATCGAAGTGCCGACCGTGGAAGGCAAGGCGCAATTGAAAATTCCGGCGGGAACGCAGTCGGGACAAAAGTTTCGCCTGCGCGAGCGCGGCGTTCCAAGCTTGCGAAATCCGCAATTGCGCGGCGACCAGTTTGTCGAAGTGCAGATAACGCTGCCGCGAATTATCTCGGAAGAATCGAAGGAAATTTTGCGCGAGTTTGAAAAAGCTAATTCCGAAAGCCCGCGCAAGGCGATGGGACTCGAATAACATTGAGCATTGAACATTTATCATTTAACAAAAGCCGATGATAAATGTTCAATGATAAATGATAAATGAAAAAGAAGGTTAAAACATACACAATCAGCGCCGTTGCCGAGCTTTTTGACGTTCACCCGCAGACTTTGCGGCTTTATGAACGCGAGGGCTTGCTGAAACCTTCGCGCTCGGAAGGCAACACGCGGCTTTACACCGACCCCGACCTTGAACGCCTGGAAATTATTCTCTCGCTGACGCGCGATTTGGGCGTCAATCTGGCGGGCGTCGAAATCATCCTCAATATGCGCGAAAAAATGGACGCGATGCAGCACGAATTCGAACGCTTTTTTGAATATCTGCGTAACCATGCCAACGATTTTCCGCGCCCGTCCGAACAGCTTTCCGAATCCGAAGCGCTGATTCCGATTTCGCGGCTCGTCCTGTTGCAGCAAAGTCACCGGAAGGAAAACGGCGGCGACGAATAATTTTACTTTCATTTAACCTCTAAATTCGGGTTTCCTGCTTTACTTTTCCTGCCTTTTTGCGACACAATAGACCCTTTCACAATCCCTTAAACGGTGTCCATTTCGTTTTAGCCCAAAATGGCGGCTGAAACCTATTAAAAATTCTAGGAGAGCTTTAATGAAAAGTGTATTTGGAAGACTTTTGTTTTCCGCTATCTTGTTGAGTTTATTAACGTTTACATTTGCAGTCAGCGGTTTCGCGCAGGATCTGGACGATGTAACGATTAGCGGTAAAGTCGCCGATACGAACGGCGCGGCAATTGTCGGCGCGTCCGTTACCGCCACGCAAATTGAAAAAAATATCGAGCGCACGATCGTCACCGACGACGAAGGTCGTTACCGCCTCGTCGATTTGCAGCCTGGAACTTATAAAGTCAGAGCGACATCGCAGGGCTTCGGCGCGAAAGAGCAAATTGACCTGGTCACGATTGCCGGACAAAACGTTCAGCTTGATTTTTCGCTCGCGCCGGCGGGCGTTCAAGTCGAACAAACGGTCACTATCGGCGGCGATGATGCGCCGGCGGTCGACACGACGCGGACGGTCGTCGGCGGCACGGTGACGCAGCGCGAAATAGAAGAACTGCCCAACATTTCACGAAACCCGCTCGATTTGGTCTTTACGCTCGGCGGCGTGACGGAAGAACCGCTTTCGACGCGTGATTTGTCGGGCGACCGCGGGCAGCGCGGTATTAATGTGCCGGGAACGACGCCCGAGGAAGCGGGAACTTTTGCGCTTTCCGGCGGCGCGGCTTACTCGAACAATATTACGATTGACGGCTTGGACAACAACGACGACCGCACCGCCGGATTTCGTTTTCAGCCCTCGATTGAGTCAATCGCCGAAGTGCAGGTTATCACCAACCAGTTTTCCGCCGAATACGGTCGCGCTTCGGGCGGTCGCGTCAACATCCGCACCAGCGGCGGCTCGAATCGCTTTCGCGGTCGCGCCTTTATGTTTTTCCGCGATGACAATCTGAACGCCAATACCTGGAATAACAATCGTCGCGGCATTCCCCGCCCGCCGTTTACAAATTATAATCCCGGCTTTACTTTCAGCGGTCCGATTGTCAGAGACAAATTATTCTTTTTCACCGCCTACGAATACGACACGATTCAGGAAGATACTATTATCGACGTTTATGTGCCGGTCAATAATATGTCGAGTTTTCCGCTGCCCGCGCCGACTCATCCGAACCAAGCCGTCGTCTCGAACACCGGCGCCAACAGCATCCTGGTCGCGCCTTATATTTCGACGGCAGACACGCCGGCAAAAAAACATATCTTCTCGTTTCGCACCGACTGGAATTTGAACAATAAAAATAATTTTACTTTCAGCTACCAGCTCGGACGCTCCAACGATTTGCGCCAGTTCAGCGGAACGAACCGTTTAGCCGACGCTTTGATCGGACGAGTCCGCAATACGGACGCTTTCAATGCGACGCATAATTACGTCGCCAGCGCCAATCTGATTAATCAGTTTCGTTTTCAATACTCGCGTCTGCGTCCCAATGCCACGCCGAGTTCCGGCGCCGAAAGTCCTGTGATTTTAATCAGCGGTTTCCGGGCGCCGGGCGAAACCTCCAACGCCACGCAGATTTACAGCGCCTCGACGACCGGCTCCAGCGACCGTAAGGAAGACCGCCTGCAATTTCAGGATACGCTGACCTATATCGCCGGCAGCCACAGTCTGAAATTCGGCGTCGATTACCAGCGCGTCGATTCGCAGTATATCGACCGTTTCGACGTGACGGGAACATATCGCTTCAGCAATTTCTTTTTCTTTAATGCCAACTCGGTTTCGAGTTTCCAGCAGAATTTCAATACCGATTCAATCGTCAAAAATGATTATTACGGCGTTTTCGCCGAGGATAACTGGCGCGCCAAGTCGAATCTGACCATTACCTACGGCTTGCGCTACGAAAAAGAAACGGTCATTAGTGACAATAATAACTTCGGTCCGCGATTTTCCGTCGCCTGGAATCCGCTGCCGAAAGGCGACAAAACGGTTATTCGTTTCGGCGCCGGAATTTTCTACAACCGCGTTTTGCTGCGCACGATTGACGATTTTACGTCCGGTTCGCAGGAATTGCGCTTCGATTCGGGCAGCGTCAACGTTCCGACGGGAACGACCGTTACCGCCGCCACCATCAGAGATTTTTTAAGCACACAGTTTCCGAATCGCCTGACGCTCGATACGGTCGTCCCGGTCAACGCCACGCAAAGTTTCACGGTTCGCCAGTTGTCGCGAACGGGCGAGGCGTTTCGCAGTATCGACCCGGATATAAAAATCCCTGAAAGCTATCAATTCAATATCGGCTTCGAGCGCGAAATTTTCAAAGGCTTGGTTTTTGAAACCAACGTGACCTGGAATAAAACCGCCAACCTATGGCGCGAATACAATCCGAACGCGCCTGTCCTGCCCGCCAATACAACCGATATCAACGCCGACGGGCAAATAACGTTC
The DNA here is from genome assembly GCA_036388635.1 of Pyrinomonadaceae bacterium. Lineage (GTDB taxonomy): Bacteria > Acidobacteriota > Blastocatellia > Pyrinomonadales > Pyrinomonadaceae > JALZHR01. The sequence goes on along the minus strand of DASVRL010000208.1, from coordinate 28,493 downwards.
ACCGACTATCTGCTGTCGATCAATACGGGAACCACCAGATTCGAGCTTGGTCCGAGAACCGATGCCAACGGTATCCGAACCGCCGGCGGCATTACTTTCGTTAATCTGAACACGACCAATAACACCGATTGTTTTACGACCACCAGCCCGATCTGCCGCGCCTTTGCCGCGATTCAAAATCTGCGCCCGCTGCGCGTGGGTCTGACCGAGCAGCAGGAGAGAGTCGCTTCGATCGGCAACAGCCGTTATCTCGGCGCGACCTTCGAGCTGCGAAATCGCTATCGTAAATTCGCCTACGGCTTCGGCGGTTCGATGCGTTTCGTCTACACGCTGTCGAGCTTAAAGGACGACGGAATCGTCAATACTTCGGAAGCCACGCTTCCCGGAGACTTCGACCGCGAATGGTCGCGCAGCTTGCTGGACCGCCGCCACCGCATCGCTTTTTCGGGAACTTTCGATACTCCGAAATGGCTGGGCGGTTTGCGTCTTTCGCCGATTTTCCGTTTCGGTTCGAGCGCGCCTTTCAATCTCTCCATCGGCGGCAACGACCGTAATTTGGACGACATCAGCAACGACCGACCGAATTTCAGCGGAAATTTGAGTGATATAAACTGGCGGCAATTCGGTTCAGCCTATCCGGCTGACCTGGCGAATCAGTTTACGTTCGCGCCGATCGGCAGTCCCGGCAATCTGCCGCGCAACGCCGGAAACGGTCCGAAATATTACATTTTCGACCTGAACGTCAGCCGTCAATTCAAATTCACCGAGAGAATCCGTCTTCGTCCTTCCATCGAATTCGGAAACATTCTGAATATGACTGTTTTCAGCTTCGGTTCAAACTTTATCGACTTTAACGATTTGAACGTCGCTGCTTTACAGGCAAACCCGACGCCGGCGCAGATTCTAACTCAGGCAAACGCCCGCGAAATATTTCTTTCTCCGACGCGTACGTATCGTCCGCGTCAGATCAGAATCGGTATGCGATTCGAGTTTTAATCGATTCTTAATCGAAACTTTGCGGCGGGATTGTTTTATTAAAAACAGTCCCGCTTTTTTCTTTCAAACGAAAAAAATTAATGACGGGCTTTATCGACTTATGATAGTTTATAAATGTTGAACGATTTTGTTCACGCGCAAAAATATGAGCAGTATTTTAGAAAAAGACATTCCTTTCTCAGAAATTTCCATCGAATCGGTTTTGCTCGACGTTGATTTATTCGTCAAATATCGCTCGGCGGAAAAAGCTTTCAGTATTCTGCGCGAAGCGATTGAGCGCAGCCCGCGCTCGATTCCTCTGCGCGAAAAAATGCGCGATGTCTGCGTCGCGCACAAAAATCTGACCGAAGCCGCGCGGCATTGTCTGGCGCTCGTCTCGCTCTACATCACGCGCGAAGATTTCGATTTGGCTTACGACCGCCTCCAGGAAGCAAAACTTCTCGACCCGCGCATCTCGGTCGCGCCCGGACTCGAAGCGATTCGCCGCGCGCGCCGACCGGAATTCGCCGTCCATCGCGAAAAATCTTCTTACGAGGTTCGCACGGACACCGCGTTTGCGGGCGATTTGGCGCTGGTCAGCATTTTCGACGCCGTCACGGTCGTGGAAAATTCGCGTCTGACCGGATTGCTGATTATCAAATCGGACAGACTTCTGGGCAGCGTTTCGTTTAACGAAGGAAAAATCGTCGACGCCGAAGCGAACGGTCACAACGGCACGATTGCGTTTCGAGACATCATCGAAGTCGCCAGCGGCGTGTTTGAATTTTCCACTTCCGAAATCGAATTTCCCGTCGTTATACAGGTTTCCAGCAACACGAATTTCCTGCTCGACATTCTCACCCAGCTCGACACGGAAAAAGCCGAAAAACAGGGAATGCGCACGATGAGCGCCGACGACTTTGAATAACTGATAACTGATAACTGATAGCTGATAGCTGATAACTGAAAATAGTTATCAGCTATCAGTTATCAGCTTTTAATTCTCGGTTATCAGTTATCCACTATCAGTTATCAGTTATCAATTGCCTTCTTGACTTCGCGCACGCAACAAAATATAGTGCTAATCTGCCTTTCATTCACAAAATAGCGCTATTTTTTGATGTTCAGACTTCAACGACTCGAAATCACAGGTTTTAAATCATTCGCCGATTACACCGAAGTAATTTTTACGGGCGACGGAATTACGGCTGTCGTCGGACCGAACGGCTGCGGCAAATCGAACGTTTCCGAATCAATCGCCTGGGTCTTAGGCGAGCAGCGCGCCAAAGCCCTGCGCGGCTCGGAAATGCAGGACGTAATTTTTCAGGGCACGAGCAAGCGCAATCCCTCAGGTATGGCGGAAGTTGTCCTTCATCTCGTGCGGGACGAGGAAGCTTTTTTTGAAGACGAGGAACATCAGCTCGGCGATATTGACGAAGCCTTGAGCGATATTGACGAGCACGCGGTTCAGCTGGAAGATTTCGAGCCGGAAGCCGAAGAAGCTTCCGCCAACGGAAACGCGAACGGAAACGGTCATCAGGAAAACGGTTTTGACGCCGAAACCGCCGAAGCCGTCACGGCGGAAACCGGCGCGACTTTAACGACCCAAACGAAAATAAAAACGAAACGCCATTGGCGACCGCGCCGTCTCGCGCTGGATTTCGCGCCGGGCGAATCGGTTTCCGTGACGCGCCGCCTATATCGTTCGGGCGAAAGCGAGTATCTTTTGAACGGCAAAGCGTGTCGCCTGCGCGACATTCAGGATTTGTTTGCCGGAACCGGTTTGAGCGGCGCGCATTACGCGATTATCGAGCAGGGACGCATCGGTCAGATTCTTTCGGCGAAGCCCTCGGACCGCCGCACTCTGATTGAGGAAGCCGCCGGAATTTCCAAATTCCGCACGCGCCAGCGCGCCGCCGAAACGCGTCTGGAATCGGCGAAAACAAATCTGCGCCGCATTTCCGATATTGTCGATGAAATCGACAAACAAGCCAATTCGCTTCGCCGCCAGGCGGCTAAAACTCGTCGTTTCAAGATTTTAAAGGAAGAATTGCGTATTACTCTGCGGCAGGTTTTCGCCGCCGAAGGCAGTTATTTGACCGAGCTTGTCGGCAAGCTGGAAATCAATCTCGCCGAAGCCGCCAGAAACGAGCGCGGGCTTTTCTCGCAAGTGACGGCGAAAGACGAAGCGTTTCGCACGGCGACGCAAAAAGCGCGCGAAGCCGAAGAAGAATTGAGTGATTTGCGCGCCGCGCATGCCGAAAACGCCCTGCAGCGCGACCGCGCCGAGCGGGATTTGCAGTATAAAAAGGAACAAATCGCCAATCTGCATACGCGCGTCGAAGTTTTAAGAGGCGAAATCGAAGCGACCGGGCAACGCCTCAAACTGGTCAAAACCGAAGCCGAACGTCTGGAAAAAGACGAGCGCAAAGAACGCGCCGAAGCCGAAAAACAGGAACTCGCCTTGCGTGCAGCGGAAAATAAATATCAAACAAAAATCGGCGAATTAAGAGACATCGAAGCCGAGCTTGAAAAAGCGCGCGCCGAAGTTTTCCAGCACACGACCGCTTTCGAACGGCTCTCGGAAATCGGACGCCAGCACGAAAGCACGATCGAGCGCCTGACCGAACGCGCCGAAGGCTTGAAACGCGAAGGCGTCCGCGCCGAAGAAACTCTCGCCGAACATCTTGCCGAAAGCCAAAAACTCGAAAAAGAACTTGCCAAAGCGCACGAAAACCAGGCAAAGCTGCAAGAGGAAAAACGAGTTTTGAACGGCGCGGCGAGCCAGTCCAGAGAAATTTTGAAAATCGCCGAAAAGGAATTATCGAATTTACGCGAGCAGTTTTCGCGCACGCGGCATCGTCTGGAAAGCTTGCAGGAACTCGAGCAGCGCCGCGCGATTTACGCGCCGACCGTCCAAAAACTTTTCGCCGAACAAAAGAAAATCGGCGTCGAATTTCTCGGCACTTTAGCCGACGAGCTGCACGTCGAAGCGCAAGCCGAAAAAGCGGTCGAAAACGTTTTCGGCGCGTTTCTGCAAACCGTTCTGGTCGAATCCGAAGCGGACGCGCGAAAAACGCTCGCCTATCTGAATGAAAACAAGCTCGGCAGGCTCGGCGTTCTGGTTTTTAACGCCGAGCGGCAAAACCCAAAAGGCGCCAGGGAAAACAAAGGACAAAGGACGAAGAACGAAGGGCAAAAAATCTATGACTTTTTAGGCATTTCCGGCGATTTCGCCAAACTTTTAGCCGAAGTTTTTCCGCGCGAAGCTGCCGCCGAAATGGTCGAAAATCTGGAAAAAGTTAAATCAAAATCCGACGAAATTTTCGTCGATTCCGACGGCGATTTGATGATCGGCGGAAAGCTTTTCGTCGGCGGAAAAGCCAACGCGAGCGAGAAAAACTCGTCGCTGCTGGCTTTCAAACGCGAGCTGCGCGAGCTGGAAAGCACGGGCGAAAAATTAAGAAAAGAAATCGAAAAAGCCGAAAAGGAAACGGAAAAAGCTCGAAAAAGCCTGGCTGAGAAAGAAGATAAAATCGTTGATTTACAATCGTTTATCGTCAAATTCGAGCGCGAGGTTTTGTCGCAGGAAATTCAGTCGCGAACTTTAAAACAGGAAATCGAACGCGCCGAGCGGCACAAGCGCGTCGTCTCCGAAGAAACGAAACAGATTGAAAAAGAACTGGAAGAAATTCGCGTAAAACGCGCCGAAACCGGAACGAGCGCCGGAAAAGCCGAAAAAGCGCGGATTGCCGCGACGGAAAAACTGGAAAAAATTACGCGGGCATTGAGCGAAGCGCGGCAGAAAGCCGAGCGGGAAAACGCCGATTTAAACGAAAAGCGAACCGCCGCCGGCATCGCCGCCGAACGCCGCCGCTCGGTTTCCGCTTCCCTGCGCCGCATCGAAGCCGAAGGAGGCGAACTCGAATCGCGGCTGGCGCGGCAGAATCTCGAAATCAGCGAAAACGAAGCCGGTTATAAAAATTTAACCGCTTCAATCGCGGAGATTACGCGTAAAATCGAGTCGGCGAAAGAGACGGAAGAATCGGAAAATGAAGAATTGACGGAAGCGAGCGCCAATCTGAAAAATGCGCGCGAAAGCGCCGACGCGATGAGCGCCGCGCTTGCCGAACTAAACAAGCGCTCCGCCGAGGCGAGAAACGCGCGCGCCGAACTCGAAGTGCGCCAGGCTGAAAGCCTGACGCGCCTGAAAAATCTGAACGAAATCTGCTCGCACGAGCTCGGTCAATCGCTCGTCGAACTGGTCGAAACGGTTGAAATTGCAGAAGATTTTGATTTGGAAGCGTCGCGGCGGCAAACCGATGAGATGCGTGAGCGCATCGAAAGTTTCGGCGCGGTCAATATGCTGGCTCTCGAAGAGTTGAGCGAAACCGAAGAACGCCTTTTGTTTTTGACATCGCAGCGGCAGGATATTATCGACGGCATCTCGGCGGCGGAAGAAGCCCTGCGCGAAATCAAACAGCGCTCGCGCGAGCGTTTTCGCCACGCGTTTGAAGCGATAAACGATTATTTCCGCGAATTTTTCCTGGAGCTTTTCGGCGGCGGTCGCGGCGAGATGACTCTGCTCGACGCCGAGGACGTTTTGGAATCGGGCATCGAAATCGTCGCGCAGCCGCCCGGCAAGCGCCTGCAAAATATTCTGCTTCTTTCCGGCGGCGAAAAAGCGATGACGGCAATCGCGCTGGTGATGGCGATTTTTAAATATCGCCCGTCGCCGTTTTGCCTGCTCGACGAAGTCGACGCGCCGCTCGACGATGCAAACGTCGGACGCTTTGTTAATAAAATCGCGGAAATGTCTGAGAAAACGCAGTTTATCGTCATCACGCACAACAAGCGAACGATGGAAGCCGCCCGCGCGCTTTACGGCGTGACGATGGAAGAAGCGGGCATTTCAAGAGTGGTCTCGGTGAAATTTGAATAAATTAAAATGAAGAAATTCGCAATTATATTTTTATTATTAGGCTTGAGCATTTCCGTTTTTTCACAGACGAAATCCAGAAAACCGGCGAAGAAAACGACTAAATCAGCGCCCGTCATAAAGGCGACGCCGAAACCGGAAGCGATTGAAACCGTAGAACCCGATGCTCCGCAAAAGAAAAATTCGCGCGATGAATCGACACCGACCGTAACCGAAAACAGAACTCCGCAGAAAAAAAATCAAGCGGAAAAATCGAATGTAAGTTCCGTCAAACCGGAGCCGAAATATAATTATTACTACGAATTTACGCAAAAAGAATTTCTCGTCCGCCATATCGTTATCGAGCACGACGATAGCGGCAACGGAAAAATCACGTTTGAAAAGAAAGATTTTGACGAGCCGGTAACCGACCCGATACAGCTTTCGCCCGCCTCGCTGGAAAAAATCAAGACTCTGTTTCAGACTCTGAATTTTGTCGACGCGACCGAAGCTTATCAATCCACCGAACGAGATTACGCGCATCTCGGCACCATGAAAATTCGCCGCAAAATGGACGGCAAAGAACGCACCGTAACGTTTAACTGGACGGAAAACAAGGACGCGCGGGCGCTGGCGGAAGAATATCGCAAAATCGCGCAGCAATACGTCTGGCAGTTTGATATGTCGGTGGCGCGCGCAAATCAGCCGCTCGAAGCGCCGGGCTTGATGGATGCGCTGGAAGGTTATTTGAGAAGAAAGGAAATTTCCGACCCGCCGCAGATGCTTCCGCTTTTAAAAGAACTCTCGAACGACGAGCGCATTCCGCTAATGGCGCGAAATCATGCGACGAAAATAATCAAGCAAATCGAGAAGCCGAAATAGTGATAAGTGATAATTAATAGGAAAAAGGCAAGATGAAAGATTTTTACTTCATCTTGCCTTTTCCTTATCGACTATACTTTTTCCTTATCGCCTGACTGAAATCGTGCCGTCGTCGGCGATTTTCGGCATCGTCGCGGCGAAATCCATCTGCGAAAGATTGCGGACGGTGGAAATCGCCGATTTGGTCGAATCGGGCGTTAAAATTCCTTTGCCTTCCAGACGAAAAGGATTTATTTTTCCGCTCACAAATTTTCCGTCGGCGTCGATTTTAACTTCCAGAACCAGCGTTTCGGCGGTTGCGCCAGCCAGTTGAAACCAGCCGTAAGTCGCAAAATTTCCGAGCGAGTAGGCAACCAGGCGGTCTTTGTAAATTTCCATTCCGCGCAGCACGTGCGGTCCGTGACCGAGCACCAAATCGGCGCCCGCGTCAATCACCGTGCGGGCAAAAAGCGGTAGATTTCCGCGCTGTTCGCCGAAGAAAATTTCGGTGCGCTGCGGAACGCGAACGTTGCCGGCGCCTTCCGCTCCGCCGTGAAATGAAACGACGACGATATCCGAGCGTTTCGTCAAATCCGAAACCACGCGCCGCGCCGCGTCCAGTTCGTTGACGTTAAGCGAGATATTATTGTGCGCAAAGGCGACGAAAGCCACGCGTTTTCCTTTGACTTCCAGAATCGTCGAAGCAAACTGCGCGCGGTCGCTGCCGGCGTGTTTTATGCCGAGCGAGTCCAGCACTTTTCGGGTCGAAGTGCGCCCGGCGTCGCCGAAATCTGCGGCGTGATTATTTGCCAGGCTCAGAACGTCAAAGCCCGCTTCTTTCAGATATTTGCCGTAGCGCGTCGGCACGCGGAAGGCGAAACAGCGGGTCGAAGTCGGCGAACATTTGGTCGATGTGCCGCTATCGACCATCGGACCTTCGAGATTGGCAAAAGCGATGTCGGCGGCTTGAAAAAGCGGCGTCACGGCTTTCAGCAAATCCGCACCGTCGTTGGGCGGCATTCTGGTTTCGTTCGGAAAAGTCGAGCCGAGCATAATGTCGCCGCCCGCCGCAATCGTTATCGGTTCGCGGTTGACGGGCGGCGTCGGCGCCGCCTCGATTTGTTCGGCGCTGGCTTTCGGGACGCTGATGTCTTTGGTCTGACACGAAGAGGCGATTAAGGAAAAGCCCAGAAGCGCGATGCTGAATAAAACGAATAAAACTTTTTGTTTTGACATAGATGGAAAAACTTCTAAATCTTAGATGCCGATTTTTATTAATTTTGCCGTCGGATGGGATTATTAATCGAAAAATTTTGCGTTTTGTCGTTTTCCGCGCCGAGCGGCTCAGCAAAAAATAGGCGAAACGTATTGTAATCACGTTTCGCCGAAATCGCAAGAGATGAAGCGTCTGTTTTTAGGAGCTCGCCGGAGCTATTTGCCGGGAAACTTCCGGCGTGCTCGCCGCCGAAACTACCGTCGAATCTTCAATCAACGCTTCGTTGACGAGTTTTTCGTGTTCGAGATTGTGAATCGCATACGAGCCGGTCGCCGGCGAAGCCGAAGCCGCGCGCCCGACATAACGCAGGCTCAGATTGCCTCTGATTGCCTCAAGCCGCTCGCGGACGAAATGCCAGCCGCCCATATTCTGCGGTTCTTCCTGCGTCCAGAAAAGCTGCGTCGCATTCGCATAATTTGCGAAAACTTCTTTGAGCCTTTCCGCCGGAAACGGGTAAAACTGTTCGAGCCGGACAATCGCCACGCGGTCGTCGTCCGCATCGGCGCGCGCCGTGTCCAAATCGTAAAAGACTTTGCCCGAACATAAAACGATGCGTTTGACCTTTGCTTTGTCTTTGACTTTTGCGTCGTCAATAACCGGCTGGAAACCGCCCGTTTCGAGTTCTTCAATCGTCGAAACCGCCGCCGGCAGCCGCAAAAGGCTTTTCGGCGTCATCACCACGAGCGGGCGCACGGTTTCCTGTTTGACCTGTCGGCGAAGGAGATGGAAATATTGCGCCGGCGTGGTCGGATAACAAACTTGCAGATTGTTTTCCGCGCAAAGCTGTAAGAACCTTTCCAGACGCGCCGACGAGTGTTCCGGTCCCTGACCTTCGTAGCCGTGCGGCAGAAGCATTATCAGGCGGCATTTTTGTCCCCATTTGTCTTCGGACGCGGCGATGTACTGGTCGATGATCACCTGTGCGCCGTTGGCAAAATCGCCGAACTGCGCTTCCCAGGCGACGAAAGCGTCCTGCGCGACGGTCGAGTAGCCGTATTCAAATCCGAGCACGCCCTGTTCCGAAAGCGAGCTGTCGAAAACGTGAAAACGCGCGCGCGGATTCTTATCGCTGCGCAGTTCGCCGAGCGGCGACCATTTCGCGCCGCTCTGCGTGTCATACATCAAAGCGTGACGATGCGAAAACGTTCCGCGCCCCGAATCCTGACCGCTCAGCCGGACAAAACTTCCTTCGAGAACCAGCGACCCGAACGCCAGAGCTTCGGCAAAGCCCCAATCCATCGGCACCTCGCCCGCGCCCATTTTCGCGCGGCGGGCAAGCTGGTTGACCATTTTCGGATTGACGTTAAAACCTTCGGGAACGAGCGAGATTTTGTTTGAAACCGTCTGCAAAGTTTCGTGCGAAACGCCGGTTTCAAAAAGACGCGAGCCGTCGTCTTCCGCTTGCGGCGGTTTGAACGCGGCTTTTTCCTGTTTATCGGCAGCGATTTGCTTGGCGCGCCGCAGAATGTCTTCGTATTTCGAGACGACGCGATTGGTCATTTCGTTCAAATCGTTTTCCGAGATGACGCCTTCGCGGATAAGCTGCTGCGCGTAGAGATGCCGCACGCCCGGATGCGCTTTGACCTTGGCGTACATCAGCGGCTGCGTGTAAGTCGGCTCGTCGCCCTCGTTGTGTCCGAGACGGCGGAAACCGATCAGGTCGAGCGCCACATCCTTGTTATATTGCTGTCGATAATCGAGCGCGATTCTGACCGTTCGGTAAGCGGCTTCCGGGTCATCGCCGTTGATGTGAAAAATCGGAAGCTGCGTAATCTGCGCCGCGTCGGTCGAATAAATCGAACTGCGCGAAGATTCGGGCGAAGTCGTAAAACCGATTTGGTTGTTGATGACGATGTGAATCGTGCCGCCCGTGCGATAACCTTTCAGATTCGCCAGCTGCAGGGTTTCCATCACGATGCCCTGCCCGGCAAAAGCGGCGTCGCCGTGCATAAGAACCGGCAAGACCTTATCTATCATCAATTGGCGCGAATTTTCGTCGTCCGTTCTGAGCTGGTCTTGCCGCGCGCGCGCCATTCCTTCAACGACCGGATCGACGAATTCCAGATGGCTCGGATTTGATGAAAGCTGGATGCGGACATCTTTTCCGGCGCGGCTTTTGCGCTCGCCGATGGCGCCCTGATGATATTTTACATCGCCTTCGTCCGCCGGAAAGCTCGGATGCGAAGTGCCTTCAAAGACCGTAAAAATGCGCTCCGCCATATCGCCCGTTTCGGCGTTGCCGACGATGTTCGACAAAACGTTCAAGCGTCCGCGATGCGCCATTCCGACGAAAATTTCCTCGACGCCTTTTTCCGAGGAAAGCTCGACCAACTGGTCGAGCATCGGAATAACGGTTTCCGTGCCTTCGAGCGAAAAGCGTTTTTGACCGAGATATTTTTTGTGCAGAAACTGCTCGAACTGTTCGGCTTCGATAAGTTTTTGCAAAAGCTGTTTTTTGACGTCAGCCGAAAGCGCGACCGTGTCGACAAATTCCTTGCGCACCTGTTCGCGAATCCATTGCTTTTCGTCCTTGCTCTGAATGTGTCGATATTCGATGCCGACTTTGCCGCAGTAAGCGCGGCGCAAAATCGAAAGAATCTCGCGCAAAGTCGCCGTTTCCGTGCCGTGCAAGCCGCCCGTGATAAATTCGCGGTCTAAATCCCAAATCGTCAGCTTGTAGTTTTCCAGGTCGAGCTCGGGCGAATAATGCGAGGTCATATTCAGCGGGTCGACGTCCGCCAGCAGATGCCCGCGAATGCGGTAAGCGTTAATCAATTCCAAAACTTTCGCCTGTTTTTCGGTCTGCTCGCGGAAATTGTCGCCGCCGAAAAGCGACGGGTTATAGTCTTCCGCCCAGCGCAGCGGCGGGTAGGTGATTTCCAAATCCTTGAAAATCTCGTCGTAAAAATTTTCTTTCCCAATCAGATATTCGTGAATTTTTGCCAGAAACAAACCCGATTCCGCGCCCTGAATCACGCGATGGTCGTAGGTCGAAGTAATCGTCAAAACCTTGCTGATGCCCAGCAGCGAGAGCGTGCCGGAGGTCATCGCCTGATATTCCGCCGGATATTCGATGGCGCCGGTGGCGATAATCACGCCTTGTCCCGACATCAAACGCGGATTCGAGGCGACCGTTCCAAGCGTTCCCGGATTGGTCAGTGAAATCGTCGTGCCCTGAAAATCTTCGACGCCGAGCTTGCCGTCGCGCGCGCGTTTCACAGTGTCGTTGTATTCTTTCAGAAATCCGGCGAAATTCAGCTTGTCAGAGCCTTTGATATTCGGCACGAGCAGATTGCGCGAGCCGTCTTTTTTCTCGATGTCGATGGCGATTCCGAGATTGACCGAATCGTGCTGAAGCCGCGACGGCGTGTTGTTGATAAAGCCGTATCCGAAATTCATCTGCGGGTAAACTTTGACGGCTTTGACAATCGCCCACGCGATAATGTGCGTGAAGGAAACTTTTCCGCGACCAGTATTTTGCAGATGTTCATTAATGATGCGGCGGTTTTCTTCCAGCAGCTTGACGGGCACGCGGCGCGTCGAGGTCGCCGTCGGAACGGTCAGGCTCAGTTCCATATTCTCGACGATTTTTTTGCCGACGCCGGTAATCGCTTTGACGTCGACGTCCGCGCCGAGCGCGATTGAAACCTGTTTCTTCTGCGGCGGCGCTGCTTCCTGTGCCGGCGCGCCGTTGGTTTGTTCCTTCGCCGCCGGCGCTGAAAAATTTGTCGTCGCCGGTGGCGTAGCCTGTCCGTTGCCGCCGTCAAACGGCGAAGCGCCGCTCAGCAATTCGCTGAAAAACGTGCGCCACGATTCGTCGACCAGATTCGGGTCTGATTTGTAACGGCTCAATAAACCTTCGACATAACTGGCATTAGCGCCGAAATGCTCGGCAATATATTCGCTTAAATTAACTTTGTCACTCATTATTTTGACCTTCTTTGAAAGAAGTTGTAAAAGCTAATTTTAGCGCAAAAGCGGATAAAATATAAGTGTGACCGTGTAAAGAAAATGCGAGGCTGATTAACCGGGATTGAATATGATTGATTAAGATAAAATAAAATCCTGATTTATCCTGAACTATCCTGACAAATCGGCGTTTTATTTCTCCGGCTCGGATTGCAGCGGATTTATTATTTTCAGATTCACGTCCACCGGCACGACGCGTTTGAATTTGAAACCTATTTTTTTGAATTTGCCGAAAACGAAAATTCTGCCCGTCACCTGCCACTGCGTTTCGGAGCGAAAAATTTCTTTCAAGCCGCCTTTGATGGTTTGCGTCGTGCTGACAAAGATTTTAAACGGTTTCTTCAGGCGCGCGGGTTTGTTTTTCTCGATTTCAAAAGATTCTTTATATTCTTCGATTTCGACCTTTAAACCATTGACGCGAAAGTCCTTGAAGGCGAGAAAGTCGATTTTTCCGCTTTGTTCGAAAACGGTCATCTCGCCGGAAACCTCAAAAGTCGCGCCGAGCGGCGAGACTTTGACCAGTTCCGGTTTATCGAATTTAACGACGACGCTGAAATCTTCTTTCAAATTATTTTTGCCGGTTTCGGTCTGGACGGAAACTTTCGCCCTGTGGACTTTGTAACCGCGAATCTCGCCGGGCAAATCCTGCGCTGAAAATGAAACGGCAAAAAGAAAAATAAAACCGCACAGACGCACAGAGGCAGAGATTTTCAAGGCAAAACTGAAAAGGTAAAAGGTAAAAAGAGAGAATTTGTTTCTTGCTTTTGCCTTTTGCCTTTCGCCTTTCGCCTTGTTTTCTTTATATTTCATTTTTCTTTCAATAAAATCTCGAAAGTCGTTCCTTTTCCCGATTCGCTTTTTACCGAAATCTCGCCGCCGGCTTTTTCCGTCAAATCTTTGACGACATCAAGCCCGACGCCGCGCCCGGAAATTTCCGAGACAGTTTCGCCGGTCGAAAAACCGTGAGCAAAAATTAAATTCAGAATTTCCGCTTCCGACAAATCAGACTCGCCCGCAATCAAATTTTTCTCGACGGCTTTGCGCCTGACTTTTTCCAAATCGATTCCGCGCCCGTCGTCCGAAATTTTCAGAGAAATGCCGTCCGTCTTCGGCGCCCGCGCCAGCTCGATTTTTATTTTGCCTTCGCGCTCGATGCCGTGGTCAACAGCGTTGCGAATCAGGTGCAAAAGAACGTCCGCGAAAGTTTTCAGAAGCTTTACGGAAACTTTCGTTTCATCAAACGAAACGTCGAACTCGACATTTTTTCCGAGCCGCCGCGCCGTTTCCTTGCCGCCTTCGACGGCTTGTTGCAAAACGCCTTGCGGATTCGCCGGAAAAGCCGTCTCCGGTTTGGCGAGGTGAAAAATTATATCTGCGCCGAAAGGCTCGACGAGCCTCGCGGCGGCGTCCGGCTGGATTGCGGCGGCGAAGAAAATTTGAAAACCGATTTTATCGGTAAATTTCCGGCTCGGAAAAGCGGCGGCGGCGTCGCCCGTCTCGCTCAGAATATTTTTCAGATTTTTAAAATCCTCGTCAAAGCTCGCAAACTCGAAACCGACCTCGATAAGAAAAAGATTTTTTCCGCCTTCGAGCGCCGCCGCGATTTGATTTTGTTCGTGCGAGGAAAGTTGAGTTAAAAATTCGGGCGGAATTTTTTGAGCCGGAAAATCTTTCGGCGCGGGAAAGTCGATTTTTGCGATTTGCCTGATTTTACCGGCAAATTCCTGCGAGAAATCGCCTTCTCCGGCAGATTCAAGAGCGTCGCTCAAATGCTTCAAACCTTCGCTCAAAAGGGAAATCGTCTTTTCGTCGCTCCGGATTTGACTGTCGCGGGCGGCTTCCAGAAGATTTTCGATTTCGTGCGCCAAGCGCGCGGCGGCGTTTAAGCCGAAAGTTTGCGAAGTGCCTTTAATCGTGTGCAGCGCGCGAAAAATCTCGCGCTGAAATCCGGGCGACAGTTCCGCGCTTTGTAAAACGTCTTGCAGATTATTTAATTTTGAAATTGATTCAATGAGAAACGCTTCACGAAGTTCTTCCATCGGTTTTTCTTTTGCCGGAAGAATTTTTCGGAATTAATTGCTGGACGAAGCGTGCTGGCTTTCGCCTTCCGGCGGTTTGTTTACGGGATTTTTTTCTAAATCGTGTTTAATGGCATCGAGAATGCCGTTGATAAACTGCGTCGCTTCAAAGGTCGAAAAACGGCGCGCGATTTCCAGCGCCTCGTTGATAACGACCGTGTGCGGCGTCTGCTCGAACAGAAATTCGTAGACGGCGAGCCGCAGAATATTCCGGTCGACAATCGCCATTCGCGGAATGCGCCAGTGTTCCGCCCGCGAGCGAATCCGCTCGTCGATCGTTTCCATCTGCCGGAGCGTTCCGACCGCCAGGTTATTGGCAAACTCGCGCGTTTGCTCGTCGATTTCCGGTTCGCCGAGTTCGTGCCAATAATAGCGCGTCAAAACGTTTTCCGACGTTTTGGTCACATCTGCCGCAAATAGCATTTGTAAAGCGCATTCGCGCGCCTTACGTCTGGTTCCCATAGCCCTTGATTATTTCCAATGAATCGGCGGAAAACTTTTTATTTTCGTCGGTTTTCATTTTTTCCGCCCTGCATTTCTTTATATAAATTGACCAGCTCGACCGCCGACATCGCGGCTTCAAAACCTTTGTTGCCCGCTTTGACGCCGGCGCGGTCAATCGCCTGTTCGAGCGTGTCTGCCGTGACGATGCCGAATAAAACCGGCACGCCCGTTCGCATTCCGACCTGCCCGATGCCTTTCGCCGCTTCGCCCGCCACAAAATCGAAATGCGGCGTTTGCCCGCGAATCACCGTTCCCAGACAAATCACGGCGTCGAATCTGCCGCTTTCGGCGACCATCTGTGCCGTCAAAGGAATTTCAAACGAACCGGGAACTTTGAAAATTTCGACCGCCGTTTCCTTGGCGCCGAGTCTTTCCAGCGCATCGAGCGCGCCTTCCGTCAGCCGCGCCGTCAGAAAATCATTCCAGCGCGCCGAGACAATCGCAAAACGAAATCCTTCTGCCGTTAGTAGTCCCTGATGAACTTTGGGTTGCAATATTTTCTCCTTCAAACGAGCAAAGCGTCAGATGTTTAGTATAGGAGAGATTTGCAGAGCGTGACAAGAGCGGAAGGGAGAAATTGAGCGGCGCGCGGGCGGTTTTTAAAATTTAATATTAATGTCCTAAATCTTTTATTGTTCGCAGCTTAGCGCTCAGCGCTCACTTTCCATAGAAAATCGGCTTTCGTTTTTCCAGAAAAGCGCGTGTTCCTTCGCGCATATCGGCGGTTGAAAAAATTTGCGAGAAAAGGTCGGTTTCGATTTTTAAGCCTTCTTCGAGCGACGAATTCAAGCCGTCGGTGACTGCTTTCAAAGAGGCGCGGATCGCCAGCGGCGCAAGCTGGGAAATTTTTTCGGCGAGCGCAAAGGCTTCCGTTTCGACTTGTTCGGAATTCGCTATTTTATTTATTAAACCTGATTTCAAAGCAGCGGCGGCGGAAACATCTCCGATTTCCGCCGCCGACGCCGCGACGCAGAGATGACAGGCGTCGACGAGTTTTTCGACGGCGGAAAATTTCAGCGCGAGAATTACCGGAATCTCGGAATTTTTCAGAGATTCGTAAAAGCTTTCGTCAATTTCCGGCGAATTTTCGACGATTAAAACAATGACGCGCGTTTTTTCTTTCAGCGCGAGCCGAAAAAATTCCGTTAATTCGGCGGCGGATGGCGGGCGAATCGCTGCGATAAATTCATTTTGATTCGTTTCGGTCATCAGATTTTAAAAAGCTTCTCGCGCAAAACCTTTGATTGCAGGCGACTTGCCGTTAATTGCTGATTGTTTTTTAAAGTCACAAGGTATGTGCCGCCCGGCAGCGGACTGATTTTCGCAATCATTTCCAGATTTGCCAGCGCGCCGCGCGAAAGCCGTATGAATTTTTCGGGCGCGAGCCGCATTTCCAAATCTTTCAGCCGGTAATTGATTGTATAATGCCGGTTCTGCGTAGTCGCAATGTGCAGAAGCTCGCCTTCGGCGACGATGGAAACGACTTCGCGAACCGGCACGAGAAAAATTTCGTCGTTCTTTTTGACCGGAATGCGTTCGAGCAATTCCGCGCGCGCATTTTCGTCGTAGGCGCGGACGACCGATTTTAATTTTTCGCTTTCGGCTTCGCGAAAATCCGTCTGTTCGAGCCGTTCGTAAACTCTTTGCAAAGTTTCCCTAAGTCGCGCTTTTTCAATCGGTTTCAGAAGATAATCGACCGCGTTTACTTCAAAAGCCTGCACCGCATATTCGTCGTAAGCCGTGACGAAGGCGACGAGCGGCAACTGATTTTTTCTCAACAGCCGCACGACGTCCAGCCCGCCGGCTTCGGGCATCTGCAAATCGAGCAGCGCCAAATCCGGCTTCGCCCGTTTGATGATTTCCGCCGCTTCCGTGCCGTTTTCCGCTTCGCCGACGATTTCCACGTCTTCAAATTCCTGCAAAATATTTTTCAGGAACATTCGCGCCGGACGCTCGTCGTCGGCGATGACGACTCGAAGTTTGTTCATAATTAAAAATTAACGCCGAGCCGCAAGGCTGCAAGCCGGCGAGGGAAACAGGAACCGCTTTTTAATCTTATCTTTGCGTCTTTGCCTCGGTGCGCCTCGGCGTAAAAGATTCCGTCGCCGGAAGCGGAAGCAGTATTTCCGCTCGCGTGCCGTTTTTGCTTTCGATGTTAAATCTTGCCGCGTTTCCGTAATAATTCTGCAAGCGCTGTTTGATGTTGTTCAGCCCGACGCCTTGTTTTTCGCGCTCGACGTATTTCGCCCGGTCGAAACCCTTGCCCGTGTTGGAAACGGTTAATTTCAGAAATGCTCCGTCCGCTTGGTTTTCAAGTTCAGCATAAATTCCGATTTCGCCGCCGGTTTTCGATTCCGAAATGCCGTGTTTGACGGCGTTTTCGATGAGCGGCTGGAGAATCAGGGACGGCACGCGAATTTTTAATAAAGCCGGCGGCACTTCGATGCGGACGCGCAGGCGTTCTTCGAATCTGGTTTTTTCGATTTCCAGATACGCCTCGATCAGTTTTAATTCCGCTTCGAGCGCCGAAAACTCTCCGGTCGAGCGCAGAACGCTGCGCAAAAGCTGCGTCAGGCGCATTAAAGTCGAAAACGCTTTATCCGGCGCGGTTTGAATCAGATAACCGATGGTCGTCAGCGCGTTAAACAGAAAATGCGGATTGATTTGGGCGCGCAGCGCGGAAAGCTGCGCTTCGGTCGCCAGCTTGGAAAATTCCTGCTCGCGGATTTCGCGCGTGTAGCGTTCGTGCGTGACGCGCACGGCGTCGATGCGCCGCGCCGTTAAAAGCCCGACCGCTTCGAGCGTTTTGATTTCGTCCGAAAGCAGATGCCGCCCGCCCGCAAAATCTTTCAGACCGATTTTATAAAACGGCGCTTCGGCGGTCGGCACGAAAATTTCCGCGTCGTGCGGCGTGAAATTGACGAAAGGCATATTTATTTTCCGCTCGCGGCTTTCCGACCAGTTCGCCGATTTGGCGGTCAGCGCGGGCGCCAGGCGCCGGCAAACCTCGCGCAGAATTTCTTCGGCGGATTCGCGCTTTTCGATTTCCTGCGCGATTTCGGCGCGCAACGTTTCGTAATTCGTCCGGCGCAGAATTATTTTATCGACCAGCCAGACAGCGAATTTGTGCAGCGACGGGTAGACGAGCGCGGTGGCGACCCAGAGCGTGATGATTAGGCTGGCGGCTTGCACGTCGTTGCGGTCGTGCGTTTCGTGATAGCGAAGAAGCGGCACGGCGATGAAAACATATAAGCCGGACGCCGTTAAGGTCAGTAAAATCAGGGACAACGCGCGTTTTAAAAATAAATCGGCGAAGGCAAAACGAAAATCCTGGTACAAAATAACGAGCGCCAGCGGCAAACTCGATTGGTGCGCGACCAGCTCGACGAGCCACGAATTTTCTTCCGCGTCGCCGCTCAGGTGCAAAGCCGAAACCGCGAAAACCAGCAGAGCGCTCGCCCAGACCAGTTTTTTTTCGAGCGTCTGTCTGAAGTTAAAAATCAATAATCCGACCAGCAGGGCGAGCGAGCCGAAAGTCAGGATTTGCAGCGCCGAATTTGAAGGCGCGCGCCCTGAAAACAAAGCCGATTGGAAATGCAGAACGGCGGCGACGAGACTCAAACCGTAAGCCGGAATCGCCAGCCAGCGCACGTTTCTGGTTTCGGTTTCCGCATTTTTCCAGGCGGAATGAGCGACGACCGACGGCAGAAAACCGAGCGCCGAATACGAAATCGCCGTCAGAACCGGCGACACGACGCTCTGTCCGAAATCGCGCCACACGAAAACGGAAAGCTCGCCGAGATTCCACAAAACGCCGAGCAGCGAAGTCGCCAGAAGCAGAAAATCCAGCGAAGAAAACTTTTGCGTTTTCCGGTGGCGCATCACCATCACGAGCAGCAGCCCGTAAAGCGCGATGCCGACCGTAAAGCCGAGCAGGTTGATGAGAGAGGCGGTATTCAGTCCGTTCATTGGTAAAACTTCAAATTAAATTTGTAATTAGAGTTTAGCAATATTTTGAAATCGAGCGAAAGTTTTTAGACGCTAAACCGCGGATTCAGGCAAACAAAAAGCGAACCGTTTCCGATTCGCTTTAAATTTAGATTGATTCGATGATTAATATTTCATCAAGTCGGCGACGGCTTTTTCCACGTCCTCAATCTGCGGCAGAATGAAATCCTCGACCTGCGGCGCGTAGGCGACAAACGTGTCGGTCGCGCCGACGCGGCGGACGGGCGCGTCGAGATATTCAAACAATTCGTCGGAAATCCGCGCTGCGATTTCCGCGCCGTAGCCGTAGGAAACCGAATCTTCGTGCGCGACGATGACGCGCGCAGTTTTCTTGACCGATTCGGCGATGCGTTCCCAATCGTACGGAACCAGCGTGCGCAAATCAATCAATTCGACCGAAACGCCCTGTTTTTCCAGACGTTTCGCCGCTTCCAGACTTCTCTGCACGAGCGCGCCGTAAGTGACGATCGTCACGTCCGAGCCTTCACGCACGACTTTCGCCTTGCCGAACGGAATCATAAATTCCGACGACGGATACTGCGATTTGTTGTAAACCTGCCGGTAAAGATGCTTGTGTTCCAAAAACAGAACCGGATCATCGCAGCGAATCGAAGTGCGCAGAAGCCCGTTGGCGTCGAGCGCGTTCGACGGGTAAGCGATGAGCAAACCGGGCGTGTGCGCAAAAAGCGTCGTGCCGGATTGCGAGTGATAAACCGCGCCGCCCTTCAGATAACCGCCGACCGGAACTCTCATCACCATCGGGCACGTCGTATCCCCGTCCGAACGCCAGCGCGTGACGGCGACTTCGTTTCTGATTTGGTGAAACGCCGGAAAAATGTAATCGAAAAACTGAATCTCGACGACCGGCTTCAGCCCGCGAATCGCCATTCCGACGGCGCGTCCGATGATGTTCGCTTCCGCCAGCGGCGAATTGAAAACGCGCGCCGAGCCGAATTTTCTTTGCAGATTCGCCGTCACTTTGAACACGCCGCCTTTGCCTTTGACGCGTTCCAGATATTCTTCGCGCGAGGCGTCGGCGACGTCTTCGCCGAAAATCACAATTCGCTCATCGCGCTCCATTTCTTCGTGCAGGCAGCGGTTAATCAAATCGACCATCGTTCCCGCGTTGCCGGAAAGCTCCGCGCCTTCTTCGGTGTCAAATTCTCTGGAAGTCGGGTCGATGTCGGGCGAAAAAACGTTTCGCAGAGCGCTTTCGGGCGCCGGCTGCGGCGTCGCCAGCGCGACGTCGGTCGCTTCGTTGATTTCTGCGTCAACCTGCTTGCGAAGTTTTTCCAAATCTTCCGCCGAGGCGATGCCTTCGGTCATCAAAAATTCGGCGAAGGTTTTGACCGGGTCAATCGCCGCCTCGCGCTCGCGCTCTTCGTCGGGACGATACGATTTTTCGTCATCCGACAAGCTGTGCGAATACGGGCGAATCACTTTCGCGTGGACGAAAGCCGGACCTTTGCGCTCGCGGCAGTATTCGGCGGCGCGTTTAAAGGCTTCGTAACTTTCAACCGGGTTCGTGCCGTCGCATTTTTGAATGTAAAGGTTCGGAAAACCTGAAACGAGCTTGGAAATATCGCCGCCCGCCGTGTTGACTTCGACCGGCACGCTGATGGCGTAGCCGTTATCTTCGACGACGAAAATTACGGGCAATTTCAGATTGCAAGCCGTATTCAGCGCTTCCCACCATTCGCCTTCGCTCGTCGTGCCGTCGCCGACCGACATATAGACGACCTCATCGCCTTTGAAACCCTTGATTTTGTCCTTCAATTCCACGACGAGCGAGGCGCGATAGCCCGCCTCAGCCGCGCCGACCGCGTGCAGCGCCTGCGTTCCCGTACAGGAAG
The DNA here is from genome assembly GCA_036388635.1 of Pyrinomonadaceae bacterium. Taxonomy (GTDB): domain Bacteria; phylum Acidobacteriota; class Blastocatellia; order Pyrinomonadales; family Pyrinomonadaceae; genus JALZHR01. The sequence goes on along the minus strand of DASVRL010000208.1, from coordinate 8,051 downwards.
ACTGCGACGGAACATTTAAATTGACGTGTCCCCAGTGCGAGGGCATCTGCCGCCCGTGCGAGTTCGGGTCGGCTTCCGCGCCGACCGCCGAAAAGAGCATTTCCAGCGGCGTCATCCCTAATTGCAGCAGCAGAGCGCGGTCGCGGTAATACGGGAAAAACCAATCGTAACCGGCTTTCAAAGCCAGTCCCGCGCCGACCAGCATCGCTTCGTGTCCGGCGCCGCTGATTTGAAAAAAGATTTTGTTTTGCCCTTTGAGCTGAATTTCCTTGTCGTCAATGCGTCGCGAAGTGTAAATCGTGCGGTACAGACCGATTAAGGTTTGCGCGTCCAGACCGGCGTGGCTTTTCGCTTTGGCGGCAGCGGTCGAAGTCGCTTTGCCGTTTTTCCGGACGGCTTTTTTCGGCTCTTCCGGTTTGATTGACTTGGCGGTTTTCTGCGCCGTGTCGTGGTCGAGCTGCCCGTCGCCGATCGCGCCTTCGGGTTTGATTAAAACTTTGGCGTCGTTGTTTTTCGCAGCTTTTTTAGCTTTTGGCGTAGTCGTGTCGTTTTGCCCTTGTTTATTAATATTTTTAGATTTTGCCGTGCCGGCTTTCTTGGTTGCTGTTGCCATTTTTATAAATTCCCGATTGAATAAAGATTTATTATAGACGAATCAACTATTTTAACCGCTTACAGGCGTAATTTTCCAGCAGAGGCGCGCTGTTTCTCAGGAAACGACGAATGCGGGACGCGGAACGCGGAATGATGAATGGCAGTTTTCGCGTTTCTTTTTTTATTTCGCCTTCCGCGTTTATAGTTTTAAAACTAATCGGCGTAATCCAAATCGAGCGTGACGCGATAATCCTGTGCCATTGACGGATGACCGTGTTTCATCGAAACATCGATGCCTTTTTCGTAAGCTTCGCGCGCTTTTTCGCGGTTTCCGGTTTTTTCGTAAGCGCGGGCGAGCATTCCGTAAGCCGCGCCTTCGTCGTCCGCTTTCGCCAGATAATCTTCCAGCGCGGCGATTGTCTTTTGCCAGTCTTCAGCTTTCTGATATTCGTTTGCCAGACCGAACAAAACCATCGTATTATTCGGGTCTGATTCGAGCATCTGTCGGAAAACATCGATTCGGTTCTGCATAAAACAAAATTAACATTTGCGCCGGAGAAAGAAAAATGCCCGCCCGCGCAACCGTTGCTTTCTGCAAAACAACTTATTTTATAAATAAACGCGCCGCGAAAAACATTATGAAAAAACTGACGCTTCTTTTAACATTTCTGTTCGCCCTGTCCGCTAACGCTTCGGCGACCGCCCAGGATCCGGACGTTCTTTTCTACGAGGGCAGGATTTTCACTCTTTTCAGCAATCCGCTCGAAGATTTCTACAAAAACGAGAAAGACCGCCCGAAATTCCACAGTATGCCGAACGGCGGAACCAGCAGCGGAAATTGGCGCGGTTACGTCGCTTACTGGGAAATCGAAGAAGATTCGCTTTACTTGAAAGCCGTCGACGCTTGGTTGTGCAGCGGAAAGCCGTATGAGTTTGCGACCGGGCGAGCCGATTGCCGTAAAGCGAACGTCAAAGAGCTTTTCGCCGACAAATTCGTTCAAAATAAAGTTTCCGCCCGATGGTTTTCCGGCGAGCTTCGCCTTCCCGACGGCAAACAGCTTCAATACGTTCATATGGGCTACGGCTCGGTCTATGAAAGAGACATTTTGATTTCCGTCAAACAAGGCAAAGTTACGGGCAAAAAGATTATCGACAACACAAAGGAAAAGCCCGAAAGCGAAACGGAACTGCAGCGCAGGGAACTGGAAAAATTAAAAAATTCGCCGCTCGGCAATAAAAAGATTTCCTGATTTTCGCCGGATAAAATTTTTTAGAAAAGTCTCGGCTGGTTCGGCGGCGGATTTTCTTCTGTTTTTTCGATGTGCCGAAATTTCGTAAAACCCAAACGCCGGAAGTGCAAATCAAACAGCTTGACCGCCGTCTGCCATTGCTCGGTTTTGCCGCTTCTTTCCGCGTAGTTGCGGTGACGCAGGCGTCCGCCGCGTTCGCGCCGCAGCGCATTGAGGATTTTATCGGCTTTGGTCGGCAGCTTTTCTTTCAGTTTCTGCACGAAATAATCTTCAATCGAATCGCTGTCAAAATGGATTAAATTTATAAAAGCCCGCGTCGCGCCGGCGTTTCGAGCCTTTTCCAGCAAAAGCGGAATGTCCGCGTCGTTATAGGTCGGAATGATCGGCGCAATTCCGATGCCGACCTCGATGCCGGCTTTCGCCAGCGTTTCCATCGCCCGGAAACGCGCTTCCGGCACGGGCACAAACGGTTCGAAAGGCTTCGATTTTTCAGTGGTCGGAAACGGAATCGAAAAGAAAACCATTGCATCCAATTCGGTCAAAACGTCTAAATCGCGCGTAATCAAGGGCGATTTGGTAATGACTCCGACCGGCATCCGAAAGTCGCGACAGATTATCAAACATTTTCGCGTCAGCTCATAACTGGCTTCCAGAGGCAGGTAAGGGTCGGTCGTAAACGAAAATTCGAGATGCCTGATTTTTTCGCGCGTTCGTTTCAACTCTTCGCGCAAAATCTGCGGCGCGTTTATTTTGGCGACGATTTTCGTTTCAAAATCCGTGCCCGCGCCGTAGCCTAAAAATTCGTGATATCGCCGCGCGAAACAATACGTGCAGGCGTGTATGCAGCCGCGATAACAGTTGACCGTATAGCGAATGCCCATATCGGGCATATCGCTTTTCGTGATGATTGATTTAGTGGCGATTTCTTCAAAGACTTCGAGCTTAGTCTGTGGCGGCTCGCCCAAAAATTCGGCGGAGTATTTGTGATAAGGATTCGGCGGATTCTGAATGTATCGCACAGATGAAACAATATATCATCTGCGGGCTTTATGCAAGAAAAATTTAACCACGGATTTAAACGTATAAACTATGGATATTTTGATTTCCTATCCGCGTTTATTCGGGTAAATCCGTGGTTGAAAAAATTACTTTCCGCTCGTAATCAGCTTGGCAATCGTCTGAAGCTGCATATTCGACGTGCCTTCGTAGATTGCGCCGATTTTCGAGTCGCGCCAGAATTTTTCGACCGGATAATCTTTCACGTAACCGTAGCCGCCGAAAAGCTCAATCGCTTTTGACGAAACCCGTTCCGCCACGCGCGACGAATAAACTTTCGCCATCGCCGCTTCTTTCAGAAAAGATTTTCCGGCGTCTTTCAAACGCGCCGCGTTGTAAACCAGCAGGCGCGCCGCTTCGACGTCAATCGCCATTTCGGCGAGCTGAAACTGGACGGCTTGAAAATTATTGAGCGATTGCCCGAACTGCTCGCGTTCAGCCGTGTATTTCAGCGCGGCTTCATACGCGCCCTGCGCGATGCCGATCATCTGCGCGCCGATGCCGATTCTGCCTTCATTCAAAGTTTCAATCGAGACTTTGTAGCCTTTGCCGACTTCGCCCAAAACGTTTTCTTTCGGGACTTTACAATTATCCAGAATCAACTCGGTCGTGCTCGATGCGCGGATGCCGAGCTTGTCTTCTTTTTTGCCGACCGCAAAGCCCGCAAAACCTTTTTCGACGATAAACGCCGTGATGCCTTTGTAGCCCGCATTCGGGTCGACGGTCGCAAAGACGACAAAAATTTCGGCTTCGTTGCCGTTGGTAATCCAAAGTTTTTGCCCGGTAATTTCGTAAAAATCGCCTTTTTCGACGGCGCGCGTTTTCAAAGCGAAAGCGTCCGAGCCGCTTGCGGCTTCCGACAAAGCGTAAGCGCCGACTTTCGATTCAGCCATCTGCGGCAGATATTTTAATTTTTGCGCGTCGTTTCCCCAGCGGATAATCGCGTTGGTGACGAGCGTGTTTTGCACGTCGACGAACACGGAAGTCGAAGCGTCGATGCGCGCCAGTTCTTCAATCGCTAAGATGGCGTTGAAAAACGACGAGCCGGCGCCGCCGTATTCTTCGGGCGTTTCGATTGCCATTAAGCCCAATTCGAAACACTGTTTGATTAGCTCCGGGTCTAATTTCGATTCGTGTTCCATTTTCTCGACGCGCGGGCGCACTTCGCCTTCGGCAAACTCGCGCACGGACGCGCGGAAAAGCTCTTCTTCTTCGGAAAGCTGCGTTAAAGCCGGATTTGAAATTTCTTTTTCTAAAGCTGTAGCGTTCATAATAATTTCCTTTAAATTTTGTAAAAAAATGTAAATGAAATAACATCATAAAAGTAATGAGTGCAAAGTTCAAAGCAGAAGCAGTTTCCGGTTCTCAATCCAAATCAAACTTCACGCGGCTGCGATGGATTGGCGTCGTTTTTACGATTCTGGGAATTGCGCTGTTTTCCTACTTCATCGCGTCGGTCGGATTTCACGAAGTTGTGCGCGGCATTGCGCGCATCGGCTTCGACGGTTTTGCGATTATCATTTTAATTTATTTTTCGCGGATTCTGATTCGCGCCACCAGCTGGAAATTATCGGTTTCCGCGCCGTATTCCTTGACTTTGCGCGACACGACCGAAGCCGTGATTATCGGCGAAGCGATGAGCAGCATCATTCCGCTCGGCATTCTCGTCAGCGGCACGTCGAAAGCCGTCGCCGTTCGCAAAAAAATGCCGATTGTCGTCGCCCTTTCGACCGTCGCCACGGAAAATCTTTTTTATTCGCTCGTAACCGGACTTTTTATCGCCTTCGGCGCGGTGGTTTTTCTGCGCAATTTCGAGCTTTCGGAAAGCTGGACGATTACGCTCGACGCGCTGATAGGTTTTATTTTTCTGCTCATAATTTTCGGCGTTTTGATGGTCATCCGCCAGTGGCATTTTTTGAGCAAGATTTTTGAAAGGCTTTACGAAAAGGGAATTTTGCGCCGTTGGACGGAAGACGGGCGGCTCCACGCGCGTCTTTTCGAAAATCTGATTTACGGTTTTTACCGTCAATACCCGCGGAGATTCCTGCCGATTTTTCTGCTGCAAATTTTGTTTCACACGCTCGGCGTGTTTGAAGTCTGGTTTATTTTAAATCGTCTGAGCGATTCGGCGACCGTTTACAGCGCGTTTCTGCTCGAATCCATCAGCCGCGTTATCACCGTCGTTTTCAAGCTCGTGCCGTTTCTGATCGGCGTTGACGAAGCCGGCGCGCAGTTTGTCACCGAAACGCTCGCGCTCGGCGCCGGTCTCGGCGTGACATTAGCGATCGTGCGCAAGGGAAGAATTATTTTCTGGTCGATTGTCGGCGTCGCCCTGATTCTCAAACGCGGGCTTTCTTTCAGCGATATTAAAAAGGCGACGGAAGATTTAAAATAATGCGAAATGCAAAATGCAAGGAAGTGATTTAATCGTGAATCTCAAATCCTGAATCCTGATATTTTGCGTTCTGCATTTTACGTTAATTTACGATTTTGCCGTCTTTAACTTCCGTGTCGAAACGCTTGTAGTCGCCGTATCTGATTAAATTATTGATGTTGATTCCGGCAAACAGAATCTTGACGGAAAGATTTATGTCGGCGACGGAAGGCAGCCAGATTTCGTTGTTGACGCGCTCGTTTTCGAGCGTGAAAGACGCGCCGCGTTTGAGCTTTGCCAGAAAATTGCCGGAGCTTTGCGTGAGCGCGGCTTCGAGCCGGACGACCTGTTTATCGTCGGCGTCGACCCAGACGGCGCCGCTGCACAGCGCGAAAACTTTTTCGAAACGCGTTTTCGGTTTGTAAGCCGGATTCGGCTCGTAATCGAAAACAATCACGTCGCGCCCGCGCAGGCGCTCGCGGCGCGGGTTGACGAGCAGAGAGCCGCGCAAGGCGTCCGACAAGGTGATGCGCTGACCCGCGCCTTCCTCGTCGGGCGTTCCGGCTTTGTTGGCGGCAATGTCGCGCTCGCGTTCCAGTTGTTTCTTTTCCTTTTGCGCGATTCTTTCTTCGATTTCGCGGATTTGTTTTTCGACTTTTTTGTCTTCGTCCGCCTGCTCGCCCGCGCTTAAAGATTTGCCGTTTTTCGCCAGAAGGCGCGTGATTCGATAGCTTTTGTAAAAGCTGAACGAAACGGTTTCCGAGTCCTTTTCGACCAGATTTCCGGCTTTGTCGATTTCGCGCTCGACGCGCGTCGCCGTGTAGCTGTAATTTTCCAGAAGCCGGTCAATCTTGTCGGTATTGGCGCGAATCTCGGTCAAAAGCGTTTTGATGTCGGGCAGCGGCGCGTCGGAAATTTGCGGAAAATCGAAAACGGATTTGGCAATTGACTGATTATGCGCGATTTCGTCCAGCCGGATTTCGTAAGCTTCGCCGCCGACGTTGGTTTTAATCGAGAAAGCCTCGAAGACGCCGCCGACCCGGCGGTAATCGGCGTAATCGAAAGTTTTCGGGCTGGCGCCGCGCGTAATTTCTTCGCGCAAAAGCAAATGGGTCGCCGCGTCGAAAAACAATTTAATCTGCACGCCTTTGGCGGTCGTCAGCAGTAAAACATTGGCGGTTTTGCCGCCCAAATTCGTTTGATTTAAAAAAGCGATTTTCGCTTTTTCCTGTTTATAATTGAGCCAGCGCGCGTTTTTAAAAACGGCTTCGGCTTGAAAATCGCGGCTCGGCTCGCCCGTCAAGGTGCGCAAGCCGTCTTTCGAATTGCGCGTCCAGCCGGATTTTCCGTTGTAGCCGCTCATGATTTCAAAACCGTTTAAATCGAAGCTTTCGGCGTAGAAATTCGGCGCTTGCGCCTGCGCCAGATAATTTCCGCGCGCGCCGTCGCTCAAGCGGATAATTTTACCTTTCGCCTGCCGCGAGTGAATCGTTTTTAAAATCTTTTCGCCGCCGAAAGCCTTGTTGACCTGACTCAAAATTTTATTTGGCGATTGCGCCGCAATTTCAAGCGAGAAAACAAAAAATAAAAGCGTGAGAACCGGGAACAAACTTCGTTTCATATTTTATCAGCCTAAAAAAACGGAAAGCGGAAAAAGAAAAAAGATTTTATTTTCCGCTTTCCGTTTTCCGTTTTCCGTTGCCTAAAATTACGGCAAAATTTCTTTAATCGCTTTTTCAAACGCACCGACTTTGCGCCGCGCGCGTTTGACGTCATCGAATTCTTCGCCGTATTTTTGCAGCAAAGACCAGAGGTCGGTTTCCAGCTCGACTTTGCGCAGGATTAATTTGCCCAGACCCTGTGTCAGTTTCGACGCGTCGTTAACCGCCAGAATCCGGTCTAATTCCTTGCGAAGCGCGCCGAGCTCGAAGCGCGTTTCTTTGACCTTCGGATATTCTTCCGTAAATTGAACCGTTAAATCGTCGAGCGTCGATTCCAGCTCGGTTTTGCGCAAAAGAATTTCGGCGTAAGCGGGCGAAGATTTGATCGCCGTCTGAGTGTTGCCGGCGATGTTGACGGGCGTCTGCGCCGGTTTCGGTTTACTGCTCGTCTGCGCCAAACAAACAAGCGCGGAAATTAAAAGAAAAACAAGGCTCGCGAATAATTTTTTTAATTTGATAAATCTCATTCCAGTTTGTCTGAGACGGAAAATTTCCGCCTCAAAATTTACGTTTAAAAATTTTAATTGGCGACTGCTACATTACAGGAAGTTTCTGCGTTTGAAAACGCTTCGCACGAATCGATCGCCAAATCCTTGTCGGCGTCGGCTTCGGTCACGCCGTCGCCGAAAGTGTTTTGCTCGGTCAGGGTTTCAAAATACACGGTGATATTGTCCAGAATTTCCTCAGCCGAATGCGAATGATAGAGCGTCTGGCGAAACTGCGCGCCGCCGACCAAGCCTTTCGTAAATTGTCCGGCGAGCTGTTTCATTTTCCCGAGCGCGACGATTTCCGGCATTTCCTCGCGAAGCATTTCAAAAAATTCGAGCAAAACGGCTTTCTTTTCCGCCAAATCCGGCTGATACGGCTCGCGTCCGGCAATGGCGTCCTGAAACTGCCGGAAAATCCACGGATTCTGCATCGCGCCGCGCCCGATTAAAATTCCGTCAACGCCGGTCTCGCGCCATCTTTTCAAGCCGTACTCAATCGTCGTGATGTCGCCGTTGCCCGAAACCGGAATCGAAACGGCTTCTTTCACCGCGCGAATCAAATCCCAGT
>DASVRL010000207.1:0-40947 GCA_036388635.1 Pyrinomonadaceae bacterium | reverse complement strand
GAGGCATAAAAATCGCCTTTCTCCATCGCTTCCAGTATTGCGGCGCTGGAAAGCTGCTCCGCCCGCACGAATATCCAGCCTTGTCCCGGTCGCGGCACGTTCTTATTCCACGGATTTTTGAAGACATGCGCATCGTCGACGGCAATCCCGTAAAGCAGCTTGCCGCCGGACAAAATCGCGTCCCACATCTCTTCGAGTCCGGGTTTTCCGCCGCCGCCGAAATTATTGACCTCCGGATGACCGCTGTAGATTTCAAAAAGCCTGTAATTCTCTACTTGTTTCAAATCGTCCGCCGTTATTTTCCAGCCGTAATTCGGATGATTGATGTGCGGCACGCCTTTCGCCTCGCGGATGGCGTTTACGTTTCGCTGAAGAACTTCGACGACGCTTTTTCCGCCCTGCGGTTTGACCGTTCGCTCGACGTTCAGACCGTTGATGTGGATAGGTTTTTTGTCAAAAGTGTCGGAAACTTCCTCGCCGCGAATAACGATGAATTTTTCGTCCGCGCCGTACAGGGCGTTAAGTCCTTCGACGCTCGTCAAAAAATTGTGGTCGCTGAGGACGAGAAAATTGTAGCCGCGCTCGCGATACCAGCGCACGACTTCATCCGGCGTCGAATCGCCGTCGCTGTTCAGCGTGTGGGTGTGCGTGTTTCCTTTATACCAGTTCAAACGTTTCTGCGGCAGCAGCAGCAGCGGCGCGCTTTTTTGCTGCGCTTGATGTCCGGCATTAACGGCGAAAATCGTATAAAGAAATAATATTGAAAAAATACCGACGAAAGATTTTTGCACGCGTAATATCCTTTTTGATTATTCGAAATATTAATAAAGCAATTTGCCCGCTTATGCAACAAATAAAGTGATAACCGGCAACTGATAACTGAAAAGTAAGATTTGTTTTCAGCCGTCAGTTACCGACCGGTTACAGAATGGTTTTCAGCGGAATCGGTTTTCCGAGTTCGGGCTTTCTGCCGATGATTAAAAAGCGCTGTAAAAAAGTCAGTTTTTCCTCCGGCTCTTTCGGAATCTCGACGTATTCGACGATGATTTTTTCGTTTTCAGCGTAAATCTTAAAATAATTCAAACGAAAAGTCGGGTAATAAATTCCGGGCAGCAAGCCGAAACGAACCGAAACGCGCTTTAATATTTTCAGCCAGGTTCCCGTGTTGATAATGACGCGCCCTTCCGGTTCTTCGACCAGAAAAGCGTCGTGCGTGTGTCCGAAAATATAAGCGCAGACTTGCGGGTTTTCCTTGAAAACCGTCCGCGCGCGGTCGAGATAAATATTGTTCGCCTCGTTGGTCGGCGCGGATTTATACGTCGGAAAAATCTGCATCCGGAAAAGCGTGCTGCGAATATCCCGATAAACAAAATAAAGCGGAACCGCGATCACGAAAACAAAAAACCAGACCATCATACTCGCCGTCAAAACCCAGCGCAGAATGTCGCCCGCCAAACCCAACCAGCGAACGAAAGAGTTTTCGAGCAAAATGTTGACGTCAAAAATGCCGAGATATTTGAGCATCTGCGCCAAAAGCGAGATGACGGTAATCGTCAGCAAAAGCAGAAACGGAAGCAAAAGCCAGCGCAGAAACACGTTCATTTCATTGTAGAAATAATTTGAGATGAGCCAGTCGGGAATCTGCCGGACATCGACCGAGCGGATGTCTTTGAGCCAGTCGCTCGCGCCGAAAACCGAATATTTGCTCGCGCCGCTGACCAGAGCTTCGGTGATAAAATAGCCGAGCGGCAGCGCGTTTTTATTTCCGTATTCGGTCGCCGCGTTATAAGGGTCAATCTGCTGCCCGTGTTCGACCCAGATTTTTCTGCCGCCCGCGTCGCGCACGACTGCCAGCGAAAGGTCGAGCGTGATATTGTAGCTTGCCAGCATCGGAACGAATTCCGGATAACAAGCTAAATCGTAATCGTGATTGCCGACCATCAGCGTGATTTTTATTTTTTCGCCCGTCGCCCGAAGCTGCTCGAAAATTCGCGTGTGATGCTTGATAATCTCTTCGAGCTGCGCCGTTCCCTCGACGCCGGTCAATTCCCAGAAGCCGAACGTATCGCCCGCGATAATCAATTCGACCGGCTTTTCTTTCGCCGCCAGTGCTTGCAAAAACGCGATAAATTCCTCGGTGTAATCGCAAACCTGCAATTGCCCGTCGCCGCCGAAATGCAAATCGCTGACGAAATAATATTCTGTGGATTCGCTCGTTTCCATCGTTTCGCGCTTCATAGTTTATACTATTGTATCGCTTTCGATTTCATATTTTAACAACTAATAAAAAGTAATGAACGTAACAAATTTATTTTGCTCTGCCTGTCGTCAGGATTACGCGCCGAACAAGCTTTACAATCTCTGCGCGGCTTGCGGCAAGCCTTTGCTGGTCGCTTATGATTTGGAAAAAGCCGCCCGGACTTTAACCGTCGAAGCGCTGAAATCACGCGTTTCGTCGCTGTGGCGCTACGAGGAAGTTTTGCCCGTCGAAAAACCGGAAAACCGCGTCACGCTCGGCGAGGGAATGACGCCTTTGCTGCGCGCGGAAAATTTAGGACGAAAATTAAATTTAAAAAATCTTTTCATCAAAGACGAATCCGCAAATCCGACCGCTTCATTCAAGGCGCGCGGAATGACCGCCGCCGTTTCGATGGCGAAAGAATTAGGCGTCAAAAAACTAGCCGCGCCGTCAGCCGGAAACGCTGCCGGAGCGCTCGCCGCTTACGCGGCAAAAGCCGGAATGGAAGCGTTTTTATTTATGCCGCGCGACACGCCGCAAGCCAACATCGTCGAGTGCGAGCAGATGGGCGCAAATGTGACGCTCGTTGACGGCTTGATCACCGATTGCGGAAAAATCGTCGCCGAAAGAAAAGATGCCGAAGGCTGGTTTGACGTTTCGACTCTGAAAGAACCGTATCGCATCGAAGGCAAAAAAACGATGGGCTACGAGCTTGCCGAGCAGTTGAATTTCGAGCTTCCGGACGTGATTTTTTACCCGACCGGCGGCGGAACCGGTCTGATAGGAATGTGGAAAGCCTTTGACGAGATGGAAAAGCTCGGCTGGGTTGGCGCGCAGCGCCCGCGAATGATTTCCGTCCAGGCAACCGGTTGCGCGCCGATTGTCCGGGCGTTTGAGCAAAACTTAAATCACGGCGCGGAAATCGAAAACGCTCACACCGTCGCTTCCGGTTTGCGCGTTCCGAAAGCCATCGGCGATTTTATTATTCTCGAAATCCTGCGAAAAAGCGGCGGCTCTGCCGTCGCCGTCACGGACGAAGAATTGATTTCGGACGTCAGGGAAATCGGCGCTGCCGAAGGCGTCTTTCCCGCTCCCGAAGGCGCAGCCTGCTTATCCGCGCTCAAAAAAATGATTGAAAGCGGAGAGGTCGAAAACGACGAGCGAATCGTTTTATTCAACACCGGCTCGGGAGTTAAATATCTCGAAGCCTTTCAGAAATAAATCTTGAGTTTTGAGCATCGAATTTTAAATCAAAAATCAATCATTCAAAATTTAACGCTCAAAACTCAACACTGTCTGCCTTCAAAAAAAGGCGCTGCGCTCACAAGGTTTTGTTATTAACGTTATTTAGAACAAATTGTGCAGCGGCGAAATTATTTTTTAGTTTTACCGCCCTTTTTCGGCGCTCCTTTGCCGCCCGATTTTCCGGAAGTAACGCCCACGGCTTTGGCTGCGCCTTTGACCGCTTCGGCTGCTGCGCTAACCACTTTACCAGCTGCTTTTGTGGCTTGACCGATTACGCCGCTATCGGCTTTTTTTTTGGCGGCGGGTTTAGCCGCGGTTTTCGCTGCCGGCTTGGCTGCGGTTGTTGCCTTTTTCGCCGGAGTTTTGGCGGCGGTTGCCGGTTTAGCCGCAGATTTATTCGCAGTTTTCGCCGTCGATTTGCCGGCAGTTTTTGATGCTGCGCTTTTCGCTGCCGGTTTTGCAGCAGCAGCAGCAGTCGCTTTCTTCGCCGGAGTTTTAGCGGCGGCTGTAGTTTTGCTCGCCGCTGCTGGCTTCGCCGCTGCCGTCGGCTTCGCGGCGGTTGTTTTTGCTGCCGTCGTCTTGCCGTTGGGTTTAGCCGCAGTGGCTTTCGCCGCCGGTTCGGCTGCCGGTTTTGCCGCCGATTTTTTCGCCGGAGCTTTCGCCGCCGCTTTGGCAGGCGCAGCTTTTTTTGCACCCGCTTTGCTGGTTGATTTAGTTGTTGCCATTTTTTTCTCCTTTGGTTTTGGAATAGAAAGTACTCCGCAAAGAATTTAACACGATTTTTATATAAAAAATCAAGGTTTTTTTCGCTTCCTTGTGCAATACATCGAAAAAAATTTTGTTGATTAGTTGTGGTCGTTTCTGAAACAGGCACAATATAATCTACAATTCGACGGTTTTATGAAAAAATCCCACGTTTCATAAAAGTCCGAAAACCAACTCGAACGACCCGGATTGACGAGAGTAGGCACTTTGTCAGAAGACGGCGTTTGGTTGTTTTAACCTTTTAGATGCTTGAGTTAAAGTATTTTTAGAGCGACAGATTTTATAATGTTTCAGAAGCGAAGCACAGAACTCGAACTCATCGATACGGGCGATTACACGGCGCAGGAATACGAAGGCTGCCTGCGCGAGCTGCGCCGCGTAAATCATTATTTAGGCGATACGCAGGCTTTGCGAAAAACACTGCTGCGCGAAATCGAAGACAAAAATTTGCCGGAATTTTCCGTGCTCGATGTCGGCGCGGGTTCGGGCGAATTGCTGCGCGCGATCGCCGAATTTGCGAAAGGCAGGCGAAACGCGAAGCTCGGCGGCTTGGAGCTTAACGCGCGTTCGGCGCAGGCGATTCTGGAAGAATCACGAAACTTTGCGGAAATTTTTTCGATTCGCGCCGACGCTCTGCATTTGCCGTTTGCCGACGCTTCGTTCGACTATGTGATTTGCTCGCTTTTCACGCATCATTTTACGGATGAAAAGGTCGTCCGGATCCTTTCGGAAATGAAGCGCGTCGCGCGCCGGAAAATTTTTGTCATCGACCTTCATCGTCACGCTCTGGCTTATTTTTTATATACCACCGCCGGCAGGATTTTTCTCTATAATCGACTCGTCCGGCACGACGGAGCGCTTTCGATTTTGCGCTCTTTTAAAGCGGGTGAATTAAAGGATTTAGCCGCCGCCGCAAAACTTGAAAATGTTTCGGTGGAAAGACATTTTCCGTTTCGCCTCGTCTTAAGCGGCGATTGAAGCGGGCGATTTTTCGTTTCGCTTATAAATCACCTTTCAAATTTAATAAAATCCGACTCTAAAAGTCCGTCGTCAGATAATTTCGCGAGATGCGCCGAAACGGATGCGGCGGCAAGCGAAAAAAGTTTCGGGTCGAGGTCGAGATAAATCCGCGCAGCAATTTCGGAAGCGGTTTTCGCGCCGTTTTTAATCGCCTGCAAAATCTGTTTTTCTCTTTCCAGACGATGCGCGACGTATTCTTCGATTTTCGCTTTCGCGCCGAAAACCGCCGCGCCGTGCGAGCCGCAAAGAAAGCGGAGATTCGGCAGATTTTTCATTCTTTCGAGCGAGTTTAAATAATCTTTCATATCGCCTTCGGGCGGCGCGATTAAAACCGAACCCGTGCCGAGAACGTTGTCGCCCGACAGCAGAAATCCGCGCCGCTCGTCGTAAAAACAAAGATGCCCGCGCGCGTGTCCGGGCGTGTGCAGCGCGGTTAAGCTTAGCGTTTCCGCGTCGTTTATTTTCAAATCGAAAACTTCGTTGTCTTCGATAAAACGCTCGACTTCGATTGAATCTTTCACGCTTTCCGCCGTCAATTTGTGCGCCGCGATCGGAACGCGCAAAGCGTGTTTTTCGCGCAGGTGATTCTGCAATGCCTTTGCCCCGGAAATATGGTCGCGATGCAGATGCGTCAGAACAAGCGCGCGACAGAAATTCCCATTTTCAATCAAAGAATCTATGCGTTCTTGCAGCGCGGATTGTTCTTCGACAAAAGGCGAAGCGGCATCGATGACGACAAACTCGCGCCCGCCGGCGATAAAACAATTGGTGTGCGTCGCGGGCGGCAAAGTTTCGGTGCGGACGGGAAAACAGGCGATATACGGATGAAATCTAACGCAAAGAATTTTGCCGTCGTATTTTTGCGACTGCAAAAGCAATTTTTCAATAACGGTCTTCGCGCTTTGGTCTTCGGGCTTCGAATTTTCCTTTACCTGCGCGGCTCTGTGTGTATCTGCGGTTAATTTTCCTTCCGTCTTTGGCGTTTCGATTTCCGCCAGAGTTTGAAGCGTCAGCAAGACGGGCGGCGAAATTAAAATCTCGGAATTTTCCCAGAGCTTCAGCGCATCAGGCGGCGCGATAAATTTGCCTTCGACGAATTCGCCGAAAACCTGCGGCTCCTGTCTGCGCGGGCAGACGGCGAGAAAAAATCTGGTTTTAAAGCGCACCGGCGAAAATTTCGGAGTCGTCCAGAATCCGGCGTACCCGAAATCTTCGGCGTCAATCCACAAGCCCCAGGTTTCGAGAATTTCGGCGAAAGAAAATCTGCCGCTGATTAAATCGTCGAGCAGGGAAGCGCGTTGACCTTTGGTGATTTTATCGCCGCCGCGCGCGAGCAGAACGCCGATTTCTTCAAACGTCTCGCGCGCGGCGCAAACGATAAATTTTGCGAGTTCTTCGTCGGCGCAGTTTCTAACTTCAATGCCGGCGTCTTCGGTATCGACCTTTCCGCCGGGAAAAGCGTGAAAACCGCCGAGAAACGGAATTTTCGGATTGCGCTGCGCGAGAAAAACTTCCGACGAGTTTTCGCGCAGCAAAATGACGGCGGCGGCATCTTTTGGCGTTGCTTCTTTCACATATTTAATTTAACGCAAAGGCGCCAAGAAGCAAGAACGCGGCAAGCGAAATTTCGTTGACAAGCTTCCGACTTTAATCACAACATAAATTGGACGTCAAAATTCGATTGAGCGAGAATGAGAAAAATATGAAAAGACAGCTGTCGAGGTTAAAAAAATGATTCCTGTTTTTCTTATCGGCGGCGGCTGGCGCGTCGAAACTTTTCCGAAAACTTACGGCAGATTTATGGAGGCGGCGACCCAAAACGGCGCGAGACGAATTGCGATTGTCGCGGCGGAAGAAACCGGTTCGGATTCCGGCGAGCAATTTCCGAGATTTCGCCGCGCATTTGAAGCGGTCGGTTTAAATTCGACTGAAGCGTTTGATTTAATAGTTTCCGCCGGTAATCGGCTGACCGTCGAGAAATTAGCCGCCGCGCAGCCGACCGGAATCTTCGTTTGCGGCGGTTTAACGCCCGCTTATCACGACGCGCTTTGCTTCGATAAATCGTGGCTCGATTATTTGACCGAAAACAAGATTCCATACTGCGGTTTTTCGGCGGGCGCTTCGATTGCCGCCGAGCGCGCGATAATCGGCGGCTGGCGGCGAAAGATTAATAATAAAATCGTCGAAATTGTAAACGAAAATGCGGGCGAGGATTTGGATTTTCTGGACGTGCGGCGCGGGCTCGGATTGGTTCCGTTTGCCGTCGACGTTCACGCCAGCCAATGGGGAACGCTTTCCCGTCTCGTTCATACGATTGATGCCGGTCTTGCCGACCGGGGCGCGGCGATCGATGAAAATACGATGCTGGAAATTTCTGAAAACCGCATTTTCGTTTCCGGCGCGGGCAATATCTATCGCGTCGGGCGAACGGGAAATCGTTCGGCTGTTGACATTTTTCAGACGGGAAATCATATTTCGTTTAATGAATAAATTAAAATAAAGGTAAATAAATGAAGCTTATCAAACGGGCGAGCGGTTTCTTTTTAATCTTTTTCAGTCTTTTTTCAAACACGATGAATGCGCAGACCGACAGGTTTTCAGAAAACTATAAAATTTTTAAAGCCTTTTACGAAAAGGAATTAAAGGAGGCTGCCGTCGTTGGGAGCAGTTTCGTTTTCTTAAAAGACAACAAAATTATCGCGCAGGAATTTTACGGCGCGGCGAATCTCGAAAAAAAACAAAAGACGGACGCGAACACGATTTATCACTGGGCGTCGAACACAAAACCCTTTACGGGAATTGCGATTATGCAGCTTCGCGACCGCGGATTATTAAAGCTCGACGATGCGGCAATCAAATATCTGCCCGAACTCGAAGCGGTTCACAATCCTTTCGGCGCGATGAATGAAATCACGATCCGGCATTTGCTGAATCATTCGGCGGGCTTTCGCAATTCGACTTTTCCCTACAAAAACGGCAAAAACTGGCAGCCGTTCGAGCCGACGCGCTACGAGCAGGTCGAAGCGATGCTGCCGTTTACGGAAATTCTTTTTAAGCCGGGAAGCAAATACGGTTATTCGAATCTCGGCATCGTTTTTTTAGGTCAGATTATCGAGCGATTAACGGGCGATGATTACGAGGTTTATGTTGATAAAAATATTCTGAAGCCGCTCGAAATGTATCGAAGCTATTTCGACGCGACGCCCTATCATTTGCTCAAATATCGCGCGCACAGCTATTACATCGAAAACGGCAAGCTCACGCCGGGGCGCTTCGACGCCGATTCGGGCATTACGGTTTCCAACAGCGGTTTGAATTCGCCTTTGCCGGATATAATTAAATATCTTAATTTTCTAATCGGCGACGCCGGAAAAAAAGAAATCTACGAGGGAATTTTAAAGCGTTCGTCGCTCGAAGAAATGTTTCAGCCGACGATTCCCGCCGCGCTCGACGCCAACGGAAACGCCGGATTTACAACCGATGTCGGCTTGATTTTCTTTCTCGACCGGCGCGGCGACCGAATTTATTTCGGGCACGGCGGCGACCAGAACGGTTTTATCAGCTACCTCGAATTCAACCGAAAAAAACGCACCGCTTCCGTTTTGATTTTCAATACCAACATCATTTTGCCCGAAAATACGCCGCCGGAAAAAGATATGGTCGGCAAACTGCGAAAAGCGATTCGGCAATTACACGAAAGCATCGATTAAAAAATTACGAAACGCCGCGCCTTGCGTCCCAGCTTCCTTGCAGCTTTCTGAGCAAAACGATTTGCCCGGCGTGATGCGCGTTATGAACGTTGATGTGCGCGACGATCGAACTCCAAAGCGATTGATTCGTGGCGGAAACCGCTTCATCGAATTTGCTTTCGGCGGCAGCGGCGAGCAAATTTCGCCATTCAATCATTATCGAATCGAGCCTTTCGATTTCCGCTCGCCACGCTTCTTCCGAAGCATTTTCCGCGCTCGAAAAAGTTTCGTTATTATCGGTCGTCGGATAAACGTAATCGATTCCCTTGAAACGCTTTAAATACGCTTCGTTGTAAAAATTCAGATGGCTTAAAATTTCCCAAATCGAATTATCCGAATTTTCCGGCTTCCACGCCGCCTGCTCCGCCGTCAAATTTTTGACGGCGTTTTTCAGCGCGACAAACCAGCCGTTTTCATCGTAACAGGCGGTAAATTGTTCAAGTAAAATTTCTTTTGACGTCATTACAATAATTTCTTCGCTTTCTTAACCACATTTTCGACCGTAAAACCGTAATCACGAAAAACGTCTTCCGCCGGCGCGCTCGCGCCGAATTTATCGACCGTCAAAGTGTCACCCTCGATTCCGACGTATTTTGCCCAGCCGAGTGAAACGCCCGCTTCGATTGCCAGCCGCGCTCGTATTTTTGAAGGCAAAACTTCTTCCTTGTATTTCGGCGGCTGCTCGTCGAAAAATTCCCAGCACGGCATAGAAACCACCCGCGTCGGAACGTTTTGCGCGTTTAACTGCTCGCGCGCCTGCATCGCCAGACCGATTTCCGAACCGGTCGCAATCAAAATCAATTTCGGCGCGGCTTCTTTGCCGTTTTTATCTTCGGCTTCGGCTAGAACATACGCGCCTTTGTGCAGCCCGCGCGCGTCGGCGTGTTTTTTGCGGTCGATGACGACGACTTTTTGACGAGAAAGAGCAAAAGCCGTCGGCGCGCAATTGCGTTTTAAAGCCGCGCGCCAAGCTTCGCGGACTTCGTGCGCGTCGCACGGGCGAATCAGGGCGAGATTCGGAATGGCGCGCAGCGCGGCGAGATGCTCGACCGATTGATGCGTCGGACCATCTTCGCCCAGACCGATTGAATCGTGAGTGAAAACGAAAATCGTTTGAACGTTCGAAAGCGCGGCAAGCCGAATCGCCGGGCGCATATAATCGCTAAAAGTCTGGAAAGTTCCGCCGTAAGGAATCACGCTGCCGTAGAGCGCCATTCCGTTCATCGCGGAACCCATCGCGTGCTCGCGGATGCCGAAATGAATGTTGCGCGCTTCGTATCTGCCGGCTTGAAAATCCGCCGAAGCCTTTATAAATGTGTTGTTTGAAGGCGTCAAATCAGCCGAGCCGCCGATAAGCTGCGGAATCGCGTCGGCAATCGCATTAATGACATCGCCCGAATACGCGCGCGTCGCTTTGGCTTCCGGCGCGTCGAATTTCGGCAGAGATTTTTCCCAGCCGTCGGGCAGCTCGCCTTTGCGCGTGTCGCGCAGAGTTTGTCCGAGTTCGGGATGCTCTTTTTCATATTTTTTAATCAATGCTTCCCAATCTTTTTCGAGCTTGGCGCCCGTTTTGAGAGCTTCGCGAAAATGCGCCGAAACTTCTTTCGGAATATAAAAATGCTTGTTTTCGTCCCAGCCGAGATTGCGTTTCGTTTCCTTCACGGCTTCTTCGCCCGGCGCGTCCGAGTGCGCTTTCGAAGTGCCTTGTTTCGGCATTCCGAAGCCGATAATCGTTTTCACGCGAATCAGTTTCGGCTTGTCTTTAATCTTCTGCGCGTCTTTGACGGCTTTTTCAATCGCCTTCAAATCGTTGCCGTCGGCGACTTCCAAAACGTGCCAGCCGATGGCTTCAAAGCGCTTGGTGACGTCTTCGGTAAACGCCAAATCGGTCGAGCCGTCAATCGTGATGCGGTTGTCGTCGTAAAAATAAATCAGATTGGCGAGCTTTAAATGTCCGGCTAAGCTTGCCGATTCGTAACTGACGCCTTCCATCAAATCGCCGTCCGAGACAATCGCGTAGATAAAATGGTCAATCACCGGAAAGCCTTTCCGATTAAATTTTGCCGCTAAATGAGCCTGCGCGATTCCCATCCCGACGCCGTTGGCAAAACCTTGCCCCAAAGGTCCGGTCGTGATTTCCACGCCCGGCGTCAAAATATTTTCGGGATGCCCGGGCGTTTTCGAGTGAAGCTGGCGAAAATTTTTCAGTTCCGTGAGCGGCAAATCGTAACCGGTCAGATGCAGCAGGCTGTAAATCAGCATCGAGCCGTGTCCGGCGCTCAAAAGAAAGCGGTCGCGGTTAAACCATTTCGGATTTTTCGGATTGTGACGCAAAAACTTTGTCCACAAAACATAAGCCGCCGGAGCCATTCCCAGCGGCAAGCCCGGATGACCGGAATTCGCCTTCTGCACGGCGTCGAGCGACAAAGTCCGGATGGTGTTGATACAAAGCTGGTCTAAATCGGTTTTCGTTTTCGCTGCGGTTGTCATAAGTTTTATTATTTGGGAAATAGCTCGTTTATTTTCTGCTGAAGTTCCTCGCCTTTGATTAATTTATAATCTCTATCTTCGTATAGTAAATCATCCCAATTTTTAGTTTTTGGAATAAGCCGGAACGTAGTGAATTCTTCGTCGCCTTCATAAACTATAAACGTAAAGCGGAATTTATCAATTTTTCTGAAATTAAAGCGTTTGGAAATTTCTTCCAGCCGCTTACGCTTTTTCGCTTTAGATTCAT
Source organism: Pyrinomonadaceae bacterium (assembly GCA_036388635.1). Lineage (GTDB taxonomy): Bacteria > Acidobacteriota > Blastocatellia > Pyrinomonadales > Pyrinomonadaceae > JALZHR01. Next base: position 29,192 of record DASVRL010000207.1, on the reverse strand, counting down.
TTTTGTCCAACTCGAAAATTACGACGCCTTTTGCGTCTCCGTTATTCGATAAAGCTGCGAAAAAATTGTCGAATCTTCCTTTCCGGTCGTTCAAAGAAAGTTTTCCGAATGAATCAAACGGGTGCGGGTCGACGATACGTATTTCTTTCTGCGCAAAAGACACAAAACTGAAAGCTAAAATCAAAATAAGACCGGCAATGATTTGTTTCACGGCTTTTCTTCTTTCTTGTTACTCGTCGGCTGAATTTATCAGCAAATTATAAAACTTTTCGTGTCGCGCGCGCGCCTTTCGGTAAATCGCGTTTCGGCTTTTATCGAAATTAAATTTTCGACCTTTCGGCGTTTCCGAATCTTCGATGCTTTTTATTTTGCCAATTGTTTCGAGCGCAAGCAAAACCGCGCCGCGCGAAGACGCTTCGCGCGTGTCGGGCAAAGACAGATTTTTTCCGAGCACGTCGGCGATAATCTGCGTCCAGACGGGCGATTCGCGCAGAGCGCCGCCCGAAGCGATGATTTCGCGGATTTTACAATTGTCATTTAACCGGTCAAAGATTTCCGCGAAACGATAAGCGACCGATTCGAGCGCCGCCTGCACGATGTCAATCGTATCGGTCGAGGATTTTAAGCCCAGAATCGCGCCGCGCGCCGCTTCATTGTAGCCTGTGCCGCGCTCGCCGGCGAGAAACGGCAGAAACGTCAAACCGTGCGCGCCCGCTTCGCGCTTCGCAATTTCCGCTTCGGTTCGGTCGTCGTCCTTCGGCAAACGAAAATTGTCTTTCAGCCAGCGATACAAACCGCCGCCGTCGCTTAAAGCGCCGCCGATGATGATACGCTTGCGGTCGATTCGATAACACCACAAACCGTTTGGAATTTTTTCCGGCGGTTTTCCCGCCAGAGCGACGCGCATCGCGCCGGAAGTTCCGATCATCAACGCGGCTTTCGATTTTTTCGCACAGCCCGCGCCGAGATTATTTGCCGCGCCGTCGCCGATTGCCGGAAACCATTGCGCGTTTTTTAATCTTTTCCAGCGCCGCGCGTAAGTTTCATCGAAGCGAAAAATCCGGGAGTCTTCGGCGACGATTTCCGGCAAATTTTCTTTTTCGATTTTCAAAAAACTTAAAAGTTCTTCGTCCCAGACGCATTTTCTGACGTCGAAAATTCCCGTTCCCGAAGCCATCGAAACGCTCGTCGCCGTTTCACCAAAAAGTTTCAGCGCGACAAAATCGCTGAACGAAAGCCATTTCGCCGTTTTTTTGAAAACCGTTCTGCGCTCGTTTTGCAGCCAGAGCAGCTTTGCCGTCCAGTAGCTGGAATGAAAATGCGCGCCGGTTCGATTGTGAATTCCGGCTTCGTCAAAATTTTTGCGCAGAACCGAGACGTATTTTCGACTGCGCGTGTCCGCCCAGCCGAAAACTTTCGTGGTCGGCGCGCCTTTTTTGTCGATTCCGACCAGGCTGTGCCAGAACGACGAAGCGGCGACCAAGGCGATTTCGTCTTTTATCTTTTTCGTTTTTTTCAAAACGGCTTCAACCGCTTCGACGACCTGCGCGAAGGCTTCGTCCGCGTCGATTTCCGCGCCGCCGTCTTCGGTCGCCGTCAAAACTCTCTCATTTTTCACCATCGTTTCGGGCAGCACGCGCGCCTTTTCGTCGTAAAGCGCGGCGCGGACGCTGGAAGTTCCGATGTCGATGGCTAAAACTCTTGACGGCATTTGAGAATTAAGTTTAATCGAAAATTCGCGCTAAAGAAAATGGCTTTGAATTTTGCGGTTTTGGCTTTATTATCTTCGGTACCTGGCAGAGCGGCAAAATTATCTTCAAAATCTGTCTTTGCAGAAGGGAGTTTTTAGCGATGAAAAAGTGTCAGAAATGCAATTATGAAAATGCCGACTCGATGCGGTTTTGTCTGGAATGCGGCACGCCGCTGCCCGACGCACCGATTATCATTAGCTGGCAGGACAGCGGAACGCAAAAACAGTCGAACGTCGATACGGCTTCTTTCGGTCAGAGTATGGAAACGCACGTCGGCGGGCGCTCGGCTTTTCCGAATAATTTGCCGACCGCGGCGGCGCAGCAAGCCAGCCCGCGCAGCAGAAAAAAACTGTTTATCGTTCTCGGCGGCATCGCCGCTTTGTTTTTGCTGGTCTTCGGCGCGGCGGCGGCAATTATCGGCTACAACCTGATTTATACGCCCAAGCCGGTCGTTTATAATCCGACGCCGACGGCTTCGCCGACGCGCTCAGCCGAAAAATCGCCGAAGCCTTCGAAATCGCCTTCTGCAACGCCGAGCGCTTCGCCGGAAGAATCACCGGAAGATTCGCCGGAAGATTCGCCGACGCCGGATTCCGACGCCGCGAAAACCAAGTTTGACCGGCTCTGGGTCGATTACAACGTGACCGAAAAAGGTCGGATGGGAATGCGGATTCACGTCGATTGCTCGGTGAAAAATATGAAAGACGTCAGCTCTTACCTGGCTCTGTATTTTCAAAAAAAGGACGGCACGAAACTTCTGACAAACAAACAGGGCTTTCGCAGCAAAGACGGGCAGGTCGCCATTTACAAGGCTTTGAAACCCGCTTACGACGACGCCGTGTATGAAGATTCACAGTTTTTTATCCCGTATGAAGAATTTAATCTGAAACGCGGCAAATACGATTTACAGATAGACCTGGATTTGATTTACGAAAACGGCGACCTCGCCGAACATATGACTTTCTACGATTTTGAATACGAGAAAAAATAAAAAGGCAAAAGGCGAAAGTGAGAAACAATATCTTTCGCCTTTCGCCTTAAACGCTTTCGCCTTACATTAAATATTCTCTCGAATAAATTTTCACGCTTAGATTGTTTTCAAGCTCCTTTTTTTCCTGCAACTTAAAATCGTCTAAAAAATCCGGCGGCATAAAAGCGTCGGCGTTTTCGATTGTTTCGGGAATCTCGGTGACAATCCATTTTTCGATCGCGCCGGAAAAGTTTTTATATGTTTCCGCGCCGCCGATAATGAACAAATCGCAGTTTAAATATTTTGCCAGCGTCAAAACCTGTTCCGAGTTTCGCAAAAGCAAAACATTCGGCTGATTTTCAATTGAGTTTGAACGGCTTAAAACGATATTCAGCCGGTTCGGCAAAGGCTTGCCGATTGATTGCCACGTGTTAAAGCCCATGACGACGGCATTATCGAGCGTCGTTCGTTTGAAAAATTTCAAATCCGGCGAATAATGCCACGGCAGTTTTCCGTCCTTGCCGATGGCTAGATTTTGCGCGACGGCGACAATTCCGATAATCATTTTTATATTTTTGCGCCTTTGTAAACGGCGATTTCCGAGCCTTTCGCCATTAAAATCGAAACCGGTTTTTCGCCGGTTAAAAAGGCGAATTTTTCGCTGTATGTCGCGGCGAAATCAACCGCGATTTCGGCGTCGCGCGCTTCATACAAGCTCCATTTCGGATGCTCGACCTTGTATTCGTCCGTCCGGTCGGCGCCGCGTTTCGTGTAGCCCCAATAATGCTCGATGATAAAAGATTCGTGCGAATCAGCAAAAGGAACGCCGGTTTCGTTTTGAAAATTAACCTTTATTTGATTAATTTTGCCGCGTTTTTGCCACAGATAAACCAGTTCGCCCGCGCGCGGCTGTTCGTGACGCATCCGCCAGGTTTCGTAAGGCTCGCCGTAAGCGTAACGCGCGACATACGCGATCGCGCGGCGCGGCACGATTTCCTTGATAAAAACCACGCCGCGTTTCGTCTCGTTTGCGGTTTCTCTTTTGACGTAGAACCGCAAATTGACTTCCAGAAAATTCGTGTGAAACGGAATTCTGAAACCGAGCACGCGCGTATCGAAAAATTTAAAAGCGACGAGGCTGACGTAGCACTCGCCGTTCCAGAAATCGAGCGCCGTTCCTTTCGGAACAAATTCTTCCAGCATCGAAGGCTCAACCAGATAATTCGCCATCACCAAATCGAGCCATTTCGCAGTCAGAAATTTTTTCATAATCTCAGCTTCGGCTTAAACGGCGACGGGCGCGGCGATTTTGCCGTGCGATTGATAGCCTTCAAGCTTTAGATTTTCGTATTTGAAATTCAATAAACCTTCCAAGCCCTTCAAATTTTCCGCGTTCTTCAATTCCAGTTTCGGCAGCGGCAGCGGCTCGCGCTTTAAAAGCTCTTCGACCTGTTCCAGATGGTTTGAATAAATGTGCAAATCGCCGAAAGTGTGTATGAATTCGCCGATTTGTAAATCGCAGACGTGCGCAATCAAATGCGTCAAAAGCGCGTAAGACGAAATATTGAACGGAACGCCCAGAAAAGCGTCGGCGCTGCGCTGGTAAAGCTGGCAATGAAGCGTTTTTTCGTTCTCGATTTTGAATTGAAACAACGTGTGGCACGGCGGCAGAGCCACTTCGTCGCAGGTCGCCGGATTCCAGCCCGTGACAATCAAGCGGCGCGAATTGGGATTTTTTTCGATTTCGCGAATCAATCTTTCAATCTGGTCGACGCCGTTCATCTGCGGGTAATCGCCGCCGAAGCTGCGCCACAAATAGCCGTAAACCGGACCCAAATCGCCTTCTTCTCGATTAAAACGCGCGGTTTGTTCCGGCGTCGCCCATTCCTGCCAGATGTCCACGCCGCGCGCGCGCAGATTTTTTTCGCTCGTATCGCCGCTCAAAAACCAGGCTAACTCTTCAAATATCCAACGAAACGGCACGCGTTTCGTCGTCACAATCGGAAAGCCCGCGCGCAAATCGAAACGCGTTTGATAGCCGAAAACGGAAATCGTGCCGACGCCCGTGCGGTCTTCGTGGCGCGCGCCTTTATCTAAGATATGCCGTAAAAGTTCCTGATATTGTTTCATCTGAATTTGTGGAAATTTCTGCTTAAAGTTACCATATTTTATTTTGAAACCATAAATTTTGAAAATGAATTATGCAGTTTGAAGCCAGTCCTTACGGGAAGGAATATAGATTCGACCAGCAAAGCGATATAACGGACGTGATTTATGCGAGTTCCGGACTTCGTATAACGGTTATTGCCGCAACGTCAATGTTCACAAATGTATATCTCGATATTCATTTTAGCTCGGTATCAGGCTTTCGGCTGCTCGACGAGGGAAATTTAATTGCATATTGGGAAAGCGGAGCATTCGAATCGAATCATCACGTTTACGAAGTTTTATCCGGCGGCTGGTCGAACGGCGAGCCGTTGCCTGACGGAATTTTATCGGTCAGAGAATTGATAGATTACAGGGAATGGCTGATAGCGACAACCAATCAATGTATTACGGTTCTGTCCGCCGACGAACCGCTGATTAGAGAAATTACGAATCCGTCGGTAAGTTCGTGATAGATTTAAAACATTATGTCGAATAAATTAGAAGTCAGCTTCAACTCGCCGCAATGCGGCTGGATGTCAATCGGTTTTGACGACGGCGTGAAGGAATTTCACACGACGACCGCTCACGCGCCGCACGAAAGAGCGCTGGCGGAGCTTTTGCGGATTTTGTCGGCTTTGCTCGACGCCGATTCCGCGCCGCACGAATACGTTTTGCACTGGAACCGCAACCCGGAAGAATTTGATTTTCATTTTGCGCGGACGGGCGAAAACGTTTTATTGGAAATTTATCAATACCCGAGCGACGAGCGCGAGCCGGAAAACCGCGAGAAAGTTTTCGCTCATACGGGAAATTTAAAAGATGTCGCCGAAGCGTTTCATAAAACTTTCACACAGCTTTACGAAGACCGCGACACCGACGAGTTCGAATTTAACTGGCGACAGCCGTTTCCGCTCGCCGAATTTGAAACTTTTGAATCCAATCTGAAATCCGCCGGCGGAACTTAATCTTCGATATGAATGAAGCTCAAAAACCTCAAATCGCCTGGAAAAGGTATTTTAAAGCTTTTGCCCCTTTGCTTGTTATTCCATTCGTCAGCATCTTCATTCTGGAAGTTCCAAACTTCTATATTTTGAGTAAAAGAGGCGTTCAGATTGAAGGAACAGTTATAAAGGTTAATCGTCAAGGCAACCGGACGTTTTACGAATACTCTTACCTTGAAACCAATTATCGGGATGATTTTATTTATCATATAGGCTCAAGCCAGACTTATCCGAAAGTCGGCGATAAATGGAAAGTTACGGTTGACCCTGAAAATCCCGGCAGACATTGCTTAGGTAATCCGACCAATCAATTCTATGATGGAGTCAAAGCTACTATCTTTTTTATAATTGGTATAATTGTCGTTTCTTTTTTCAGGTTGTTATTGACGAATCCTTTAAAAACTCCCGAGAAAGAATTCAGCGAAAGATTGGAAGATTAGAAGAAAGCCAGCTTTCTGGATAAATGAAAGAAAAACTTTTAGATTTTTTAGCCTGCCCGACGTGCGGCGGCGACATTTTGCTCTCATACGCGGGCAAATACGAAGACAGAGAAATTATCGAAGGCGTCCTGTCGTGCAAAAAATGCCTGCGCGAATACAAAGTCGTGCGCGGCGTTCCGCGTTTTGCGGATTTATCGAAAATCGAGCAGGACAAAGCCGACACCGCCGAAAATTTCGGCTGGCAGTGGACGCATTTTACGCAGGCTGACGAAAAATACGCCGCGCAGTTTTTAGGCTGGCTTCAGCCGGTCAAAGAAGATTTTTTTAAAGATAAAATTATACTGGAAGGCGGCTGCGGCAAAGGTCGGCATACCAGTTTGGCAGCAGCTTGGGGCGCGCGCGAAGTCGTCGGGATCGATTTGAGCGCGGCGGTCGAATCGGCGTTTCAGGCTACCAGGCACTTGCCGAACGCGCACATCGTCCAGGCGGATATTTTCAAGCTGCCTTTCAAGCGCGCTTTTGATTACGCTTTCTCGGTCGGCGTTTTGCATCACACGCCCGACCCGAAAGGCGCCTTTCTGTCGCTCGCTTCAAAAGTAAAAAAAAGCGGACACATCTCGGCGTGGATTTACGGCGCGGAAAATAACGAATGGATTACGCGCTACGTCAATCCGATTCGCGAAGGTTTTACGTCGAAAATCAGCCAGCCGACGCTTTACCAGCTTTCAAAACTTCCGACGCTCGGCGTTTTTTTAGCCTCGAAACTGGTTTACAAACCGCTCGACAAAACGCCGTTCGGCAAAAAGCTTTTTTATCACGAATATCTGTCGCACCTCGGCACATTCGGCTGGCGCGAACAGCACAATATCGTCTTCGACCATCTGGTCGCGCCGACGGCGTTTTATATTTCGCGCGCGGAATTTGAAGATTGGTGGAAAGAAATCAATGCGCAGGACGTCAAAATTATCTGGCATAATCAAAATTCCTGGTGCGGCTTCGGGAAATTATAAAAAATGGTTTTTGCCGCGTTCATAATTTTTCTTTTGTGTTGTATTTCAATCTTTTTAATATTTGATGAAATACTTCGAATCCAGTATAAAAGCCATCACTCCGAATGGTTAAAAGACGGGAAACCGCACGGATTTTTTTTCAATCCGAAAGAAACCAAGACATTCTTCGGCAATCCCAAATTCGGAAGCTGGCTGGCGATGCAGCGTCGCTATTTTTCACTTATCTGGCAAACTCCGAATTGGGCGCGGCAAATACCGAAGGTAATAAAATTAATTTTCTGGTATCGAATTTTGGTGATTATAAGCTTTCTTGTCTGGTTACTGTTTGTATTTACGACCGTTTTTCAGATATGAGATTTGATAAAGGAATTAAAAAAAAATATCGCCGCTCAATCGAAGACGCTTTTGCGACGATTCTCGACAAAGGCAACTTTTTTCATCGCGAGATGATAGAAGCGATTATCGATTCGCAGATGCTGGTCTGCGTTTTTCCGGTCAGCCGGGTTAATGCTTCGGGCATTACCGACGTGATAAACACGCGCGCGACAAATGATAAAATCGAATCGGAAATATTGAGTTTAGGCGAAGCGCTCGGCGAAGTTTTTATCACGATTGCCGAAGAAACGATTGACACGGGCGGGCAGCGCGGCTGCGAGGGAACTTTCGTTCACGAAGGTCGCCACGCTTTCGATTTCGCGCAGACGATTGCGAGCTTTTCCGATTCCGCCGTCAATCCTTTGAGCCTCTATGACCCGACGCTTTACGAGCTTGAATGGCAGGCGCATAAAACGGCGGGCGATTATCTGCTGCAAATCGACCGCGACGAATATTTGCAGGAAGGCTTGGATTTAATGATTCTGTCGCGCGGCGCTGACGGCAGGTGTTTTGTCGATGACCAAGGCATCAAGCGCCGCCTGCGCGAAAGCTACGGTCTGGAAGAAAGCGGCAACCTCGGAAACTCGGTGAGCGAGATGTTCGGGCTGCGGCAAAGATAAGCAGAATTCGAAAGTCGGAATTCAGGATTCGGAAGGCGATTTTTAATCTCGAATTCTGAATCCTGAATCCTGGATTCTGCGCTATTTACGCCTTTTTATGGCACAATAAATTTATGAGTTCGGCTTTACCGCAGGAAATGCAGCAGCACACTTACGCCATTATGAACCGCGTCGAGGATTCGCACTGGTGGTTTGTCGGGCGGCGCTTGATTCTGGAAAGTTTTTTGCGACAGATTCATTCGGCGCTCGGCACCGGCACCGGCACCGGCGACTCGGCGCTCAAAATTCTCGACGTCGGTTGCGGGACGGGCGCGAATCTGGAAATGCTCGCGCAATTCGGCGCGGCGGAAGGCGTCGATGTTTCCGACGAAGCGCTGGAATTTTGCCGCGCCAAGGGCTTGAAAACGCACAAAGGCTTGGCGGAAAAATTACCGTTTGCAGACGAAAGCTTCGATTTGGTCACGGCTCTCGATGTCGTCGAGCATCTGGACGACGACGTTGCCGGATTAAAGGAGATGCACCGCGTTTTGAAAGCGGGCGGGCGCACGCTGATTTTTGTTCCGGCGTTTATGTGGCTCTGGGGCGTGCAGGACGATATTTCCAATCACCGGATTCGCTACACCAAAAAACAGATTGTCGAGAGACTCGAAAAAGCCGGTTTTGAAATCGAGCGCGCTACTTATGCCAACTGGACGTTTTTCGCGCCGATTCTGGCGGGCAGAACGCTGATGAAAATAACCGGAATCAAGCCCGAATCGGAAAACAACGTCAACGTTTCGGCGCTGAACGGCGTTTTCGGAAAACTTTTCGGCGCGGAACGTTTCTGGCTGAAAAATTTCGATTTCCCGTTCGGCGTCTCCATCGTCATCGTCGCGAAAAAGTGAGAACCGCCCGTTTTGCTTTGTTAGCTGTATTTTTTCGGCGGAAAGCAGTAAATTATTACATTTGCGATTTAGATGAAAATGATTTCAGTGCAAACAGAGCTTACCGACTTGTCAAAAACTGCGCCCGCGCCCGAATTATCGCTTTTTCTGCCCGTTCTGAACGAGGAAGAAAATCTGCGCCCGATGCACGCGAAAATTCACGAAGCATTGCGGTCATTGGGCAAAACGGCGGAAGTCATTTACGTTGACGACGGCTCGACGGACAAATCTCTGCAAATTTTAAAGGAAATTGCGGCGGAAGACGAAAAAGTTCGCGTTATTTCGCTGCGCCGGAATTACGGTCAGACAGCCGCGATGAGCGCCGGCATCGACGCGGCGAAAGGCGAAATCCTGATTCCGATGGACGCCGATTTGCAAAACGACCCGAAAGATATCGCGCGCCTGCTGGAAAAATTAAACGAAGGTTACGACGTCGTCTCCGGCTGGCGAAAAAATCGTCAGGATAAGCTCATTTCGCGCAAAATCCCGTCGCAAATCGCCAATAAAATCATTTCGTGGATAGGCGGCGTTCCGCTGCACGATTACGGCTGCAGTTTGAAAGCCTACCGGCGCGAAGTGATTCAGGATGTCAGGCTTTACGGCGAGATGCACCGCTTTATCCCGATTTACGCGAGCTGGGCGGGCGCGCGCGTGACCGAGATTCCGGTCGACCATCACGCCCGCACGATGGGCAAATCGAAATACGGAATTTCCAGAACAATTAAAGTCGTTTTCGATTTGATGACGATAAAATTTATGGCTTCGTATCAAACGAAACCGATTTACGTTTTCGGCACTTTCGGAATGATTGCGTTTCTGTTTTCGATAATCGCCGGCGTCTGGGCTTTCTTTTTAAAATTTGTCGAAGGCGTCTCGTTTATTTTGACGCCGCTGCCGATAATCGCGATTGTCATGCTCGCTATTTCCGTGCAGTTTTTTTTAATGGGGCTGCTGGCGGAGATGCTCGTCAGAACGTATCACGAATCGCAGAACAAGGCGATTTACACGGTGCGCGAGCGGATTGGGTTTTGAAGACAAGCAATAAATAACGGCTTATCACTTTTATGTGCGGAATTGCGGGTTGGGCAAATTTAGAAAATAAATCTTCCGGCGCGGGCGGCGAAGTCGTTTTGCACGAGATGTGCGAGCGGATGAAGCATCGCGGTCCGGATTCGGAAGCATTGTGGACGGGCGAATCGGTCGCGCTCGGAATGCGGCGGCTTTCCATTATAGATTTACAGACGGGCGAACAGCCTTTCTGGAACGAAGATAAAACGGTCGTCGTCGTGATGAACGGCGAGATTTATAATTTTCGCGAATTAAGAAAGGATTTGGAAGGGCGCGGTCACGCGTTTCACAGCCGTTCCGATACGGAAGTTTTGCCGCATCTTTACGAGGAATACGGCGAAGCAATGGTCGAGCATCTGAACGGGATGTTTGCTTTCGCTTTGTGGGATTTGCGCCGAAAAAAACTGCTGATTGCGCGCGACCGCTTCGGCGAGAAACCGCTCTATTACGGCATATTTGCCGGTAAATTGATTTTCGCTTCCGAGCCGAAAGTTATTTTGCGCCACCCGTCGGTCGAGCCGGAAATCAATCCGGAAGCGTTTCGTCAATATCTTTCTTTCGATTACGTGCCCGCGCCGCTTTCGATTTATAAAAATATTTATAAACTTCCCGCCGCGCATCTTTTAACCGTCGAAAACGGCGAAGTGAAAACACGCCGATACTGGAATTTGACCTTTCATAAAAACGGCAATACACCGTCGATTGAAAATGCCGCCAGAGAATTGCGCGAAATTATTTCCGATGCGGTTCGGATGCGTTTAGTGTCGGATGTTCCGCTCGGCATTTTGCTTTCGGGCGGCGTCGATTCTTCGACCGTCGCCGCTTTGGCGACGCAGCACGCGACCGAAAAGGTCAAAACATTTTCTATCGGTTTTGAAGAAGATTCGTTTGACGAATCGAAGTTTGCCCGGCAAGTCGCCGAACATCTGGGAACCGAGCATTACGAAGACAAATTGAGCGTCGAAAAAGCGGCGGATTTGATTTCGGAAATCGGCGGCTGGCTTGACGAACCCGTGTCGGACGGCTCTCTGCTGCCTACTTTTCTGCTTTCCCGTTTCGTTCGCAAACACGTTACGGTAGCGCTGGGCGGCGACGGCGGCGACGAGATTTTTGCCGGTTATCCGATGTATTTCGGACATAAAATGGCGCGCGTTTACGGTTCGATTCCGCGTTTTCTGCGCGCCGGTCTGATTGAGCCGATTGTCAACAATTTGCCCGTTTCGACAAAGAATCTTTCGTTTGATTACAAGGCGAAACGCTTTGTCGCGGCTTCGAAATACGACGCCGTCACGCGTCATCATTCGTGGTTCGGCTCGTTTTCGATTGACGCGCAAAACGATTTATTGGCGAAAGACCTTCTGGCAAGCACTTCGGGCGATATTTATAAAGGCGCGAAGGATTTATTAAAAATAACGGACGCGGCGGACGAGATCGAACAGATGCAGTTTCTGGATATGAATTTTTATATGGCGGAAGATATTCTGACGAAGGTCGACCGCGCTTCGATGGCGGTTTCGCTGGAAGTCCGCGCGCCGTTTCTCGACCCGCGCGTCGCCGAATACGCGGCGCGCCTGCCGCTCGAATACAAGCTCAAAGGCAGCAAAGGTAAATATATTCTGAAAAAAGCCGTCGCCGGATTGCTGCCGAAAACGATTTTGCAGCGTCCGAAAAAAGGTTTCGGAATTCCGATTGCCGAATGGTTGAAAGGTCGATTGAATCCGCTGCTGCACGACTTGCTCGCGCCGGAAAGATTGAAGAATCAAGGTTTATTCGACGCGGATTACGTGCAGAAGCTCATCAAAGAACACGAAACAGGCGCGGCTTCAAACCACAAACAGCTCTGGACTCTCCTGGTTTTTCAATTGTGGTTTGATAACTTTTTGGAAAAGAATTAAGCGCGAAAGCGCGCGAAATAAAAACAAGAAATTTTCGCGTTCTTTCGCGTCTTTTCGCGCTTAAATTTTCTTTATTGAGTAAACCGAAAATCTGCCTTTCTTGTCGTACTCGTAATTCTTAAAATTCATCCCGGCTTTTTCCAGAACGTGAATCGAAGCCGAATGCACGTCGTCGACGGTAGCGAAAACTTCCGGTAAATTCAATTCTTCAAAGGCAACCCGGATTATCCGGCGAGCGATTTCCGTCGCGTAGCCTTTGCCCCAAGCCTTCCGGTTGAGAAAATAAACGAATTCCCAATCTTCTTTGCGCTCCGGGCGCGGGTAAATTCCGGCGTGCCCGACGTAGACGGAATCTTCCCGGGCAAAAATCGCCCAGATATTAAAATTTTGCGGGTAAAGCTTTTCAAAAAGCTTCTGCCAGAAGGCTTCCGCTTCCGCTTCGTTCAAAACGCCGTCGCCGACGTATTGCATCACCGCCGCGTCGGTAAAAAGCGCGATAAAATCCGGTTTGTCTTTTTCGGCGTAACGCCTTAAAACTAATCTCTCGGTTTCCATAATTAAAAAGCCGGCGCTTTTTGAAAAGCGCCGGCTTAAAGCTTAATTTTTCAAAGCAATTTTATTGAACTATCGAGAATTTCGCGTTCGTGCCTTCGACTTTATTTTTGTCGTTGACGCGGTCGCGAATCGAAATTTTGATTTCGTATTCGCCGAGCGGCAGCGCCGTCGTCGGAAGCAGTCGCGCAATCGTCAGACGCTGTCCCGAATCGCTCAAGCCCTGCCAGTCTTCCTTCTGACGGAAAACTTCTTTGCCGTCTTTCAGCAGAATATAATCGACGTCAACCGACGGGCGCAGCGTTGTCTGGTCGATTCCGGCATTGTAAATCTGCATATAAATGCCGACTTCCTGACCTCTTTTGTAAACGCCCGTCAGATTCGGAACGACCTTTGCGTTTCCGACGACAAACATACTGCCGATGTCTTTTTCAGTCGTCGAATAAAGCTTGGAAGCCAGAATCAGGCTCGAAGCCGAGAGCTTATCCGCTTCGTATTTCGGAACGGTAAAACCGAGCGTCCGGATGCCGCGGCTGCCCGAAGAAACGTCGCGAACGACGACGTCAACTTTATACGTTCCGGGCGTTAAGGCGATGGCTTTTTGATAAATAGATTTTCGGTCTTTTGCTTCGGCAAGCTCGGCAGGCGAAGCGTTGGTCGTAACCGAATCTTCGAAAATGCCCGAACGCTTGCCGGCAACCGCCGTGATGCGTCCGAAAATATTCATTCTCGCCGTTTCAAGTCCGCCAATTTGTTCAAAAACAAGTTCTTTATTATCGGTTTGAATCGTAAATGCGGTAACAACGCGCTCGTCTGATTGACGGAAAAAATCGACGCGTAAATCAAAATCCAACGGATTGTTGTCGATTACCGGAGATTCCAGATTTGCCTGCAAATCGCTGAATTTAACCTGCGGCGGGCGCTGGAGATTGGCAATAATTTCCATACGGCGAAACGGGTTATCCTGTTCGCGCATAAAATTCTGTCCGATTCCCTGGTTGCGCTGCGATTTATCGCTTAAGCCTAATTGTTCGGCGGTCGTCAGACCAGCGCCGGGAACCATCGCCATAGCGTCTTTTTCATACGGCGAGCGAGCGATGCGATATTCTCCGGTTCCGGTCGGGTCGACAAACTCGATTTCGATTCCTTCGCCGACGCTGTCGAGGTGACGATAAAACCAAATCTCGAACGGGTAAGTCGTGGTCGAGCCGCCGCCTTCATAGCTCGGACGGTCGTAAGCGCCGCCGGACGGATGCGATTCGACGGAATCCGGTTTACCGAATGTAATGTAGATGCGCCCGCGGTCGGTTTTCCAGCCCGGAATGCCGGAAGTGAAATGCTCGTTGGCGTAGGCGATGCGCTCGTAAAATTCTTCGCGATATTCGTTTTCTTCCGTGTCGGGATTCGGGTCGCGGCGACGCCAGAAGTTTTCGATAAAATTTTCGCGCTCTTCGTCGGTCGTCAGCTTATCGAACGCTTTTCTTTCGTCTTTGGTAATGATATAGGCGACATCTTTGCTCACCCAGTCTTTATAAGCTTTGGCAACTTCTTTTTTTACATTTCTGGGTTTTTCGGTCGGATTCTGGCTCGGATTTTTTTCGGGCTGCGCAAACGCGGCGGAAACTCCCGAAGCTAAAACGAATCCGGCTAATGCAAAATTACGAATTAAACTTTTAGGCATTACGGTCAACTCCTTCTAATTCTCACAACAAAACTTTAATTTTCCCGCTTTTTCAATGAATGAACTCTAGATAGATTTTAGATGGTAATATTCAATAGTTCAAGATGATGCAAATGCTAGAAACGGTTGCCTGAAACCCGAGCGTTTTTATCGCTTAAATTTTCTCCGGCTGGCGTTTTCTGCCGAAAAACCAGGCGATAAAAATCGAGATGAGATATAAAACCATCATCGGCGTGGCAAAAAGCATCAGATTCGGAACGTCGCCGGTCGGCGAGACGACCGCCGCGACGATTAAAATTACGACAATCGCCAGCCGCCAGCTTTTAATTAATAAATCTGCCGAAACCAGCCCGATTCGCGACAAAACGTATGTTATCGCCGGCATCTGAAAAATAATTCCCATCGCCAGCATAATGAGCGTAATAAAATCGAAGTAATCGGTTGCGCGCAGCATCAGGCGAAAATCTTCGCCGAGTCCGAGCAGATACTTAACCGCCGGCGGAAACAAAATATAATAAGCGAAAGCCGCGCCGAGAACAAACGAAATCGTCGAAAGACCGATAAACGGCGTCACATAACCGCGCTCGTGACGATAAAGCGCCGGCGAGATAAATCCCCAAATCTGCCACAGCAAAAACGGAATTGAAAGTGAAATCGCCGCATAAAGCGAAACAGTCACGTAGAGCGTGAAAGATTCCGGGACGGTCGTCACCATCAGTCTTTCTTCCGCGCTCGGCTCTGATGTTCCGGGCATCTCAATATCCACGGGAAGCTTGATACCTTTGGGAATTATCGCGTTACTTGTAAAAATAGGCTCATCGGTAAATAGTATGCGTTTTCCGGAGGCGTCTTTTGCGACTTTTGCCTGAACGCTCGTTCCGGGCGCAACGACGCTGACGCCTAGTTTCGTCGATTTATCGAAAACATAACGTCCCGTCTCGCCTTCATTTAAAGCCGAAAGCGTTAAAACCTTTTCGGCGCCGGTTAGTCCTTCGACCGGAATTTCTCTTTGCTGGGCTTGCCCGAGCGCTTCCTGAATGGGAACGGCGAGAAAATTATAAATTTTTGCGGAATAAAACCAGCAGAAAATAAAAGCCACCGCTATAAACAAAACGGCGCGAATAAGCCGACGGCGCAGTTCGTCGATATGTTCCAGAAAGGACATCTGTGAGCCTAATTGGTTTTCGGGATTTTCAGCTTCGGAACTCATTAACTCCAATTATAACCAATCCTGCTTGTTTGTGGAGGAATCCGCAGCAGCGGTTTCCGTTTTGACTGTTTCATTTACCACCTGAGGATTTTCATTTGCCGTAAGATTGGAAAAATCCGCCTGGCTGATTTCCCTGACTTCCGGCGCGAGAATTTTGTTTTCGGTGATGGTTGTGGTTTGACTGTACTTAATTTCAGCGAGTACCGGATTTTCGCCCAGAGGATCTTTTAAAAAAAGTTTTTCATCTTCATCAATAACAGCTTCTCTTTCCCAGGTGCTTTTGAATTCGTGTCCGGCGCGTTTAAATTCAGCCATCGTCCTGCCGATTGTCTTTGCCATCTGCGGCAATTTTCGCGGTCCGAACACAATAAGAGCAATCAACCCGATAATTAATAATTCGGACGTTCCGATTGATTCCAAAATAAATAGGTACAACTTCTTAAACCTCTCAAAACTTACGCAATCAATCTGGAGATTTGAATTTCAGACCGAAGCTTTAACCTGGAATTTAAACTTAAATTATTGCAAACGCTGCATTTATTTTAATCTACTTCTATCAAAAAATCACCCGTTAACTCTACTTTACCAATAATCACCGCATTTTCAACCTTATTAATCAGGCGTTGCGCTTTTTCTTCTTCCAGACTGATTAATAAACCGCCCGCCGTCTGCGGGTCAAATAATGCGCTTTGCATTTGCGGCGATATGTTTTCCGCAAAATTGACGGTTTCACCGACATAGACGCGATTATTTTTATCGCCTCTGGTCAACATTTTTTGATTGATAAGCTCAATCACGTCCGGCAGCAACGGAACTTTTGTCGAATCAATCTTAAATGTAACACGGCTCGCTTTTGCCATCTCGAAGGCGTGTCCGAGCAGCCCGAACCCGGTAATATCCGTGCAGCCGTTTGCGCCGACCTGCTGCATAATATTAGATGCCTGCGCAGCCGAGGTCGTCATTGTTTTTATCGCCAGCTCGACCGTTTTTTCAGAAGCTTTTTGAAATTTAACGCCCGTACTAATTACTCCGGTTCCGATAGGTTTGGTCAAAACCAGGACATCGCCCGCTTTCGCTCCCGAATTTTTAATGACTTTGTCCGGATGAATAACTCCGGTGACGGCATAGCCAAATTTGATTTCCTGGTCATCGACTGAATGACCGCCGATGACGACTACATTTTCAGAATTCATCATTTGCTGCCCGCCCAGCAAAATTTTCCCTAAAACATCCCAATCGCCCTTTTGCGGATAACAGACTATCGAAAGGGCGGAAATCGGCTTTCCGCCCATCGCATAAATATCATTGAGCGAGTTTACTGCCGTAATCCGCCCGTAAACTTCCGGGTCATCGGCGATAGGTGTAAAGAAATCAACAGTTTGCACCAGAGCAAGAGAATCTGAAATCCGAAACACACCGGCATCGTCAGACGTTTCGAATCCTACGATTACGTCTTTTGAAAAACCTTGTGATGGAAGTTTGCTCAAAACTTGAGCTAAATCGCCCGGCGCGAGTTTTGCCACTCAACCGGCGCAGGAAACCATTTCCGTTAATCTTTTATTCATTGCCATCCTCTAAATTTATATATTTATTGATTTTTGATTAGAATTTGATAAATTCTATCCAGTTCCGATTCACTATAATACTCTAATTCAATTTTTCCGCCGGTTCCTTTGCCGTCAGGAATTATTCTGACTTGTGTCCCAAAATATCGCCGAAGTTTCGTCTCCGCTGCCTTATGATTTGCACTTTGTTTGACATTAACCTCTTTGTTTGCAACAGTTCCCTTATTTTTGGATAATCTCTTAATTGCTCTTTCGGCTTCTCTGACCGACAAAGAATATTCAACGATATTTTTTGCTATCAGACGGCGAGCATCATTATCATCCACCATCAATAACGCCCGCCCATGACCGGCAGTAATTTTTTCTTCTTCAACCAGCCTTTGAATGTCATCCGGTAATTTTAATAAGCGAAGATATGTTGTAATGACAGTCCGATTTTTGCCTACCCTGTCCGCCAACATTTCCTGAGTCAAACCAACCGTATCAATTAATTTTTTGTATGCTTTTGCTTCTTCTATCGCATTCAGTTCCTGACGCTGAATATTTTCAATTAGCGCCAGTTCCAGCAATTTATCATCGCTGACTTCTCGAACGACCGCTGGAATTTTGTGTAATCCCGCACGTTGTGCTGCCCTCCATCGTCTTTCACCAGCGACAATTTGGTATCTTCCGCCTCTCTTTCTTACTACAATCGGCTGAACTATTCCGTTTGAACGAATTGATTGTGCCAGCTCATCTAAATTAGATTCTGTGAAACGAGTTCGCGGCTGTTCTGAATTAGGTTCTATCAAGTCCAGATCCAAATCAATAAACTCTTCATTTTCTTTTTTAACCGATTCTTCTCCAAGCAGAGCGCTTAATCCTCTACCTAGTGCCTTTCTGTTCATGACTTAATATCTCCTTTGCAAGCTGTATATAACTTTCTGCTCCGCGCGAACGAATATCATATAAAATGATGGGTTTTCCATAACTTGGCGCCTCTGCAAGTCTTACGTTTCGTGGAATTACGGTTCTTAGCACCTGCTGTCCATAAAAGTCGCGCAAATCTTTCGCCACCGCTGCTGAAAGATTTGTTCTCTCGTCGTACATCGTTAACAATAAACCTTCTATTGTTAATTGCGGATTTAATCCCCGCCGGAGTCGGGCGAGTGTATCAAACAACTCGGTGACGCCTTCTAAAGCGAAATATTCACATTGAATTGGCACCAGTAATGAATCAGCGGCGGTTAATCCATTCAGAGTCAACAATCCCAACGAGGGAGGACAATCGATAATTATAAAATCATAATCATTTTTAATACTCGCAAGTAATTCTTTAAGTTTAAACTCGCGGTTATTCATATCTACTAATTCAACTTCTGCTCCCGCGAGATTTTTATCGGCGGGTAAGACTTTTAATAAAGGTAGTTCTGTAGGCAAAATTATATTTTCTATGTTTTCATTGCCGACAATAGTATGGTAAAGCGTTTTTCGATTTTGCGAACGCGATATGCCAGAACCTGAAGTAGCATTTCCCTGCGGGTCTGTATCAACCAATAAAACTTTTTTTTCCTCAACCGCCAAACCGGCAGCGAGATTTATTGATGTGGTTGTTTTACCAACTCCGCCCTTTTGATTAGCTACTGCAATAATTTTTCCCATTTAAACTCTCTTAAATTATGAAGTTGTTTTAGATAAGTTATCATATAAGATACCTGAACTGCTAATTCAGCTTTAAAAATGTGGAACGTGCCACACACATTTATATGTAGCACGTTCCACATTAGCACAAATAAATTATAACCTAAGTATATTTTCGTGATTGATTATGGGCAGTCAAGTAAACTAACAACGTCGACATTGCTGCCGGTGTAAGTCCATTTATTCTTCTCACATCTGCGAAAGTCTGAGGCTTAGCTCTCTCTAAACGTTCTATCATTTCACGGGAAAGCCCGCTAATCTCATTGAATTGAAAATCGTTTGGAAGTTTTAAATTGTCATTGTGATTTAATCGCTCCGTTACTGTATTCTGATTTTTGATATATCCCTTATATAAAGAATCCGCTAAAGCAGACTCCAAATCAGGCATAGTGACTTCTGTTTTAACCGTTTCAGGCAGTAATTTAAAGATAAAATCTGATTTTACTCCCTGACGTTGTGAAAGGTGAGAAAGAGTTATGGAATCTCCTAAATCAGAGCCTAATACTTGTGTGATTGATGCGTATTCGATGCTTGACCTTTTAAAGCGAGTATTATCCAGCAAATTTCGCAAGCTAGCGATTCTATCACGTTTTTTATTAAATCTTTCCCAGTCAAAGTCTCCAATTAAGCCTAAATCACGCCCCTTAGACATCAATCTTTGATCGGCATTATCATGGCGCAGAGTTAAACGGGATTCGGCACGCGAAGTAAAAATTCTATATGGCTCATCGACTCCGTGCTGTAATAAGTCATCAATAAGAACACCTATATAAGACTCGTCTCTTCGAAGCCTAAAGCTCTCACGTTTCGAAACCTGCAACGCAGCGTTAATACCTGCCATCAAACCTTGGCACGCCGCTTCCTCATAACCGGTCGTTCCGTTGATTTGCCCGGCGAAGAAAAGTCCCTTTATTAGAGTGGTTTCTAATGTAGGCTGTAGCTGGCGAGGGTCTACAAAATCATATTCAATGGCGTAACCTGGTCGAATTATTCTTACTTCTTCAAAGCCTGGAATCATTTTCAACAGCTCCTGCTGAAGTTCTGCCGGAAGCGACGTCGAAAATCCATTAAGGTATATTTCATTTGTGTGGTGTCCTTCTGGTTCAAGAAACAACTGGTGACGATTCTTATCGGCAAATTTAATGACCTTATCTTCAATTGAAGGGCAATACCGCGGACCTATTCCTTTAATTTTACCTGAATAAAGAGGTGATTGATGCAGATTGTCACGAATTTTTTGATGGACATTTTCGGTTGTGTAGCCTATATGACAAGTTATTTGCGGTTGATCGATTTTATCTGTTGCAAACGAGAAGGCGACAGGATTTTCGTCCGCTGGCTGTGGCTCAAAAGCGTCCCAATCTACTGTTCTGCCGTCCAGTCTCGGAGGCGTTCCGGTCTTCAGACGACCGACGGGAAAACCGAGCCTTTTTAAACTCTCGGAAAGCTCGATAGCTGCCGGTTCTCCTGCTCGACCGGCAGAAAATGTCCGGCGTCCGGTATGAATAACTCCGTTTAAAAATGTGCCGGTGGCTAATATTACCGTTTTAGCTCCAAATCGGCGCGTATCCTGTAACTCTACTCCTATAATCCGGTCGTTTTGAGTTAGCAAATCAATTACAACGCCTTGCCGAAGATGAAGGTTCGGGGTAGCTTCGAGAACACAGCGCATCTCGGTTCTGTATAAACCTCTGTCCGCCTGTGCACGCGGGCTCTGAACAGCAGGACCGCGAGAGCGATTAAGCAAACGAAATTGAATACCGGTTCTGTCGGTAACACGACCCATAATGCCGCCGAGCGCATCAATTTCGCGGACGATATGTCCTTTAGCGATGCCGCCAATAGCAGGATTACATGACATTTGCCCAATCAAATCAAGATTTATTGTTATAAGCGCCGTTTGGGCACCGAGTCTAGCCGAAGCAGAAGCCGCTTCACAACCGGCGTGACCAGCACCAATTACAATCACTTCAAAGACTTCATCAAAACCCATAACTCACCTATTATTAATCACTTACCAATACAAAAAGTGGAAAATATCCGCGTCAGCATATCTTCCGTAGTTGTTTCACCTGTAATTTGCCCGAGCATTCGAAGGGCATTATGCAACCCGACCAAAACTATTTCTTCACTAGTCTGTTTTTCCAGTAAATCGCACGACATTTCGATTTCAGACTGTGCGCGAATTAATAAATCATAATGGCGCGCATCCGAAACAAGAAAGCTTTTATTTTCAATATCCTGCCCGGAAAATGGCTCAAGTATGGCTTTTTTAAGGAGCTCTACGCCTTCCCCGGTTTTTGCTGAAGTCAAAACGTATTTTGATTTGTCGGATTGAAAATCAAAATTTAATCCATTATCATTCAAATCCACTTTATTTACTGCAATAATGAAATTCAAATCTCTGACTTCAGCCAGGACTTGATAATCATCGGTATTCAATCCTTCGGAATTATCTAAAACCACAATGATTAAATCCGCGTCAGACAAAGTTCCCTTAGTCCGCTTCACTCCGATACTCTCGACAGTATCCGAAGTTTCCCGAAGTCCGGCGGTATCAATTAACGAAACAGGAATTCCGTCAATGCTCAGGCTTTCGTGCAAACTATCACGTGTCGTTCCGGGTATATCGGTTACAATTGCCCTCTCGTAGCCAATCAAACTATTGAAAAGACTAGACTTACCAACATTAGGACGACCTATCAGAGCAACTTTTAAACCTTCTCTGAGCAGTCTTCCGGCTTGAAAAGTAGATGCCATTCTTTCAATTTTTTTCGCGATTTCAAGCAGTTTTATTTTAATATTCTCTGCCTGAAAAGAAGGTAAATCATCTTCGACGAATTCGAGAGTCGATTCCAGAACGACTATAACATCCAATAAATCATCTTTTAGAGGCTGCAATTGAATGGATAGTTCGCCGCGAAGTTGACGTACGGCTTGGCGCGCGGAAGCTACAGTCCGGGCATCAATCAAATCTCTGATAGCCTCGGCTTGACTCAAATTCATTTGCCCGTTGGACAAGGCGCGCAGCGAAAACTCGCCCGCTTCAGCCATTCTCGCATCCAGCTTCAAACAAACATCGATGATTTGCCGGATTATAACGGGCGCGCCGTGACAACTGATTTCAACGACATCTTCGCCTGTAAATGAATGCGGGCTTTTGAAATAAGTAATAATAACTTCATCAATTAGCTCTTTCGTTGAGATATCGTAAATCTTTTTGAGCGCGGCGTAACGAGCTTCAGGCGCAAAATCTTCGTCGCCGACGAGTTTTTTTGTGATACTAAGAGCGTCGTCGCCGCTCAGACGAATAACGGCGAGACCGCTTCGTCCGAGAGGTGTGGCTAATGCGACAATCGTATCCATAAATCATAAAGAAAAAGGCAAAGGGAAAAGATTTCCTTCGCCTTTATCACACTAAAATCGTTTTCCCAAAATTTATTTTAGCTGAACTCTCAGGCGTCTGTCTCTGCCTTCGCCGATTGATTCGGTAGTTAAATCCGTCTCGCTTTGCAGAGTGAGATGAATTATCCGCCTTTCGGTTGAATTTAACTTACCGAATGTAAAAGAGTTACCGGATTTCCTGACATTCTGTGCCGCAAATCGTGCCATCGCCTGTAATTCGGCTTTTCTGGTTTGGCGAAAACCGTCGGCATCACAAATAAATCGTTCCGTTCTATCAATATCCTTACCGAAAATCTGAAACAGCAAAACTTCCAGAGCATCGAGCAGCTCGGCGCTCTCGTTTAATAAAAAAGGGATATCCTCGCCGGTCAGGTCAAAGTAATAACCTTCATCGATCTTCTCCGACGAAACGTTTAGATCGAAGCGAAAATCTTTTAAAATTTCTACCAAAAATTCTTTGGCGTTTTCCTGTATGTCAGTCATTTTTACGGTGTCGAAAATTTCGGTTTAGCTTTTTTTGAAACTACTTCGATAACTTGTTCTTTCGGCGGCTCGTTGGTTTTATTCAAGCGATTAATAATAAATTGCTGAACGAAACTGACAATATTGCCGAAAAACCAGTAAAGCAGGAGTCCAGCCGGCGCGCCCCACATAACCCAGAGCATCATGATCGGCATCATATACGTCATCATTTTCTGCTGCATCTGCTGCTCGGGCGTTATCGCCGCCGTGGTCGGCGTTAAAATCATCGAACCCGCCATCGAAGCGGCAAAAAGGAATTCGAGCAGATGCCACGGATCGCCCGCCGAAAGGTCCGGAAGCCACAAAAACGATGCCTGGCGAAAATCGAGCGAAATCGTCACGGCGACGTAAAGCGCAATAAACAGAGGCATTTGCAAGAGCAGAGGCAGACAGCCGCCGATGGGAACAGCGCCTTTCATCATTTTCAGCTGTTCCATCTGCGCTTCGCGCATACGCGGGTCGTCCATCGGAATGCCTTTTTTCTGCAAATCCTTCAGACGGTCTTGTATCTCCTTCATTTTCGGAGCGTTAGCCTGCGCCTTTTTGAAAGATTTCGATTGATACCAGCGGAGCGGGAAAAACAGCGAATAGAAAATCAAAGTAAAAATGATTATCGCCACGCCGTAATTGCCGACATAACCGTAAATGAAATTCAGCGCCCGCAAAAGAGGAATCGCTATCGGACGCGTAATCGGTTCAAGCCAGCCGAAATTTATTAATCCTTCAATCTCAACAGTTCTGCCGACGCCGGCGGTCAGATTTTTATTGTATTCGGCGAGCGTAAAGTAATCCTTCGAACCGGCATAAATTCTTGTAATCGAGCCGTCCGTCGTAACCGGAACGTAAGCCGAAACCAAATGTTTAGTCAGCTTCGTCGATTGGCTGCGCGTAATCCACGCGATAATGCCGTCATAAAAAGGCTCGGTTTGAATTTCATATTTTAAGGCTCGATATTCAAGTCCCGGAAGCGGTTGAGCCGGAACTGCCGCCATCGCAAAATACGTATCGCCGACGCCAGCCCAATCTACCGCTCCTTCAAAGGGTTTGACCGCCTGATTATTGATATAAGTAAAAGACGCGCCGGGATAGCGCTGAATCGAGTCTTTGACAAAGCTCACCGCTTCGGGTTCGATATGATAATAATTATGGTGAATGATGCCCTGATCGCCGATACTCGCGCCGATTAAAAGCTTTGTGTTTGGAACCGGCTGACCGTTGCGCACAGCCTTAATCGCCAAATCGGTCACGTAACTGTCGGCGCGAAAAACGAAGCTTTTCGTAACTTCCAAACCGCTTTCGTCCCTTAAGACAAAATCGATTTGTTTCGATTCCGATTCTTTAAGCTGAATAGTGTCTTCGGGTTGTAAAACCTGATAGTTTCTATCGTTCAAAAAAGCATCCAGATTCTGGTCGCCGGTCGAAAGTCTGAAAGGAACTTCGCGCGGATTGCGATTTAAGGCTTCGGGCGAAATCAAGTCCAGCGCTTTCGGATTAGCTTCGGTCGAATCATTGGCGAAAAGAGCTTTTTCGTGCTGGTCGTGGACGTTCTTAATCAAAACCCAACTGGTCGCTACCGCACCTTTTGCATCAAGTTTTACTTCGTAAAGCGGTGATTTGATTGTTATAACTCGATTCGGAGCGTTATCGGGAACATTAACAATTGCCGGCGTCGGTTGAGTTTGAGCGGTTTCCGGCGCGGGCGTCGTGGTCGCCGCTACATTTGCCGCCGTATTGGCATTGTCTTTCGGCTTCGGCGGAGCAAAAAAATAGCTCCACACCGTCAGTACCAGCAGCGAAAGCACCGCTGCCACGAGAAATCTTTGTTGAACTGATTGTTTATTATCTGACATCGTAATTAATGCAAAATTCAAAATGCAAAACGAAAAAGGTAAATCCGGGTCGCAAAATTTTGCATTTTGAATTTTACGTTTTGCATTTATTTAACCGGATCGTATCCGCCTTTACAAAATGGCTGACAACGTAAGATACGTTTTACGCTCATCCAGATTCCGCGAAATGCGCCGTATTTTTCGACGGCTTCCATCGCATATTCCGAACACGTCGGCGTAAAACGGCACGCAGGCGGCAAAAAAGGCGACAGCAACGCCTTGTAAAGCTTCAAAAAATTCAAAAACAAAAACTTCAACGTTTTTGAACCTCACCGACGGCAGCGTTTCTTTCGCCCTGATTTAATTCCGATTCACTGTTTTTAACCGTTTCGATAATCCGCCGGAAATCTTCCAAAGGCTGATTGAGCTTGACGTGCAGCAATCGCCGCCGCGCGTTTAAAACCCAATCGTATTTGCCTTTTAGCTCGTTTAATTCAGCACGGCTAAGCCGAAACGCTTCGCGCAAAAGACGTTTTGCCCGATTTCGCTCGAAAGCCTTACCGATTCCTTTCTTCGATGCCGTAATTCCGAGTTTATGCGATTCGGTTTTTGAAGGCAAAACAAAGACAGTCATAAAACGACCGTCAAAACGTTTTCCTTCCGCATAAACGCGGCGAAATTCGGCAGATTTCCGCAAACGGCTGTCTTTCGGCAGCCCGAAGCTTAATAATGATGCGGCGTTAATCTCTTGCGTCCTTTTGCCCGGCGGCGTGCTATCACGGCTCTGCCGTTCTTGGTCGCCATTCTGGCGCGGAATCCGTGCTTTTTCGCCCGGCGACGATTGTTTGGTTGATAAGTTCTCTTTGGCATATCTGTTCATCCTTTCACGTAGAAGTGAAAAGGGTTAGTTTAATAGTTTGGGGCAATTATGTCAAAACCGCACGGCTAAAAGTTTAAGAAAAGCCTTTGTGCGGTTATGCAACTTTTAAAGGTTAAAGCGGTGAAATCTCTATGATTATCCCGCATTGGCTGTGCGCTGAAATTTATTACCTGATTTATTACTTGATGATATATCTGTTTCCGTTCGCGTTTATCTTTTTTCTGGTTTTTACAATCGGTCTCAGGGAGTTTGAATATAAATTAAAATTCGGGAAATCGTAAAAAACATTTTCGGGAAACTGTTTTAACTTATTTAAAACTGACGCGGCGACCTTTTATTTCATAATTTCCTTCGGCAATCCTTCTCAACGCTTCCACATAAAGCGCGTGTTCGTGCTCCAGAATCCGCGCCGAGAGCGTTTCCGCCGTGTCCTCGTCTTTGATTTCAACCGTCTTTTGCAAAATTATCGCGCCGTGGTCTAAATCGTCATCGACAAAATGAACCGTACAGCCCGAAACTTTCACGCCGTATTCAATCGCCTGCCGCTGCGCGTCCAAACCCGGAAAGGCGGGCAGCAAACTCGGATGAATATTGACGATTCTATCGGGAAAAGCGCGAACAAAATCACTTGAGAGAAGCCGCATATAACCGGCAAGACAAACCAGCTCGACATTTCGCTTTTTCAGCTCGCCGATAATTTCCGCGTCGTGTTCTTCGCGCGGACGCCCGTTTCGCGCCACGACGACCGTCTCTATTCCGCGTTCTTTAGCCTTTTCCAAGCCCTGTGCGCTTTTTTTATCGCTTAGAACGACCGTAACCTCGGAATCGGGAATTCGCCCGCTCTGAACGGCTTCGACAATAGCGACCATATTCGAGCCGCGCCCGGAAATTAAAATACCGATTTTCATTCGTTAAATTATTGAAACCTGTTTGTTTCCTTCTGTAGCCTGTCCGATTTCGCGGCAAACCTCGCCCGAACCGGCAAAGTGGTTTTGCAGAGTTTCCGAATCTTCCGGCGCACAAATCACAACCATTCCGACGCCCATATTAAACGTCCGAAACATCTCTTTGTCTTCGACGTTTCCGAGCTTTTGCATCAGTCCGAAAATCGGCAATTCTTCCCATGTTCCGCGCCGAATCTCGACCGAGACGTTTTCCGGCAGAATGCGCGGAATATTTTCCAGCAAACCGCCGCCCGTGATGTGCGCCAAACCTTTAATCTTTCCCGAATCGAGCAGCTTTTCCAGCACGGGCAGATAGCTTTTATGCGGTTTCAGCAAAACATTATCCAAAGTCGAATGCATTTCCGGTAAAACGCTCGAAACGCTGTATTTACCGGTTTCAAACAAAAGCTTTCGCGCCAGCGAATAACCGTTCGTGTGCAAGCCGTTCGACGGCAGCCCCAGAACGACGTCGCCCGCTTTGATATTTTTCCCGTCGATGACTTTCGCTTTATCGACCACGCCGACGATAAAGCCCGCCAGATCGTATTCGCCCGCCGAATACATCGAAGGCATCTCCGCCGTCTCGCCGCCGAGCAGAACGCAGCCGTTTTCGCGGCAAGCCTTCGCCATTCCTTCGACGACCGAAGCCGTCACTTCCGGCTCAAGCCGTCCGGTCGCAAAATAATCGAGAAAAAAAAGCGGTCGCGCGCCCTGCACTAAAATATCGTTAACACAATGATTCACAAGGTCTTGCCCGACCGTGTCGTGGACGTTTGCCAGAAACGCAACTTTTAATTTCGTGCCGACGCCGTCCGCCGAAGCGACCAGAACCGGCTCGCTCATTTCGGGAAACGCCGCCGAAAACATTCCGCCGAAGCTGCCGATTTCCGTCAGAGTCCGCTCGTTAAAAGTCGCCTTCGCAAATTCTCTGATTTTTGAAACCGCTTCGTTTGCCTTATCAATCGAAACGCCGGCATCCGAATATGAAATTGATTTTGTCATAGCTTTGAAAACGCGATTATAAACTGCGCACGAGAAATTAACCACAAACGGCGACAGATAAATTTCGCTTGAGAAAAGGTTTTTTACGTTTGTCCAAAAACCGGCTTGATGTGAAATTCCCGCTCTAAAATTTCGTTGAATTCCGCTTCGGAGTTAACGTTAAGCTCTTTCTTTTCTCCATTTCCGGTCTCGATGTATTTTTTGTCGGTTAGAGTTTTGCGACCGCCATTCGTCATTAAAGAACAGACTTTTCCGTGCGTAAAATGCGATTCGGGCGAGGTTTGATGAAAACGGCACATTCCGTCAAATTCGGACAAAGCCTGATAAAAAGGCGCAAAAAGATATTCGCTTTTCCATTCGCCGGCATCTTTTTTGACGACTTCAAAATAACCTTCATCGAATTTTCTAATCAAAAAAACGCCGTTTTCGTCCTGTTGCTCCAAGTCCAAAACAAATTTCAGAGGCTCGGCGGTAAAGTTTCCGAAACCGACGTCAACCAGATATTCTTCGCCGTCGATTTCCGTCAAAATCGCCATGTGGTCATATTCCGCGCCAAAACTGTTTTTGCCGTTGGCAACTTGCGCCGAAATCATCCAGCTTTGAAATCCGACTTCCTGAAGCAGACGGTAAAACAATCCGTTCAGCTCGTAACAGAAGCCGCCGCGATTTTCTCCGACGATTTTCCGGTAAAAACTTTCGACATCCAGCTTAATCGTCCGCCGCCAGTGAATGTCCAGATTTTCAAACGGCACGTGCAGAAGATGTTGTTTCTGCAAAAATTTTAAACTCTCCGAATTTGCCGAAAAGCTCGTTTTCTCAATCCCGATTCGCCGCAAATACTCTTTTGTGTTCATAAATTCACTCACCAAAAAATTATACTCGTCAAATTAGTTAAGCAAAACTTTATTGACTAGACTTGCCTTTCGCGTTTAGCATTTTTTTAGAAATTAAATTTTCTGTAACGGGAGAATTGGCAAATGAGTTTTACTTTGATGGATTTAGGTTCCGAAAACTTCGAGTTTCGGGCAAACGTATGGAACTGGAAGCCGACGCTGGAAATTATTAAAAGCTTTGATATTATGAGCGACGGTAAGCTGCGGCAGATGGAGTATAACGCCACCGGCGTCAGCATTTCCAAGGAAGAGGCGCACGAAATCGGCGAGAAAATTCGGGATACGATTCTGCCGAAATTAGAGCCGAACAAAAGAATTTTTATGGACTTGAGCGTAACCGACGCGCCTGATGACGGCACGCTCTACAAGGACGAGGACGAACAATGGAAAAACTACAGCGCGTCTTATGAATGGCTGAAGGAATTTTCCGATTTTTGTCTTAGTTCAAAGGGGTTTCAGGTTTACTAAATGGACACTTTCGGAGAAATTTTCAGAAATATCTGGGTTCAGATTGCATTGCTGCTTATCTTTGCCACTTTTCACGGCTACGCCGGAGCCTGGCTCGCCGTGCGGATGCTTTTTCGCCCGCGCAATCCCTTCAAAATTTTCGGTCTGACGATTTTTCCGCAGGGAATGATTCCGCGTCACCGCGAGCGCCTGGCAACCGCCATCGGAAAAGCCGTCGGCGAAGAACTCGTCTCGCAGGAAACGGTTCTGGACGAGCTTTTCCAGAAGGATTTTCTGCGCAAAAAAATTCAATCGGTCGTCGATTCGTACACCAACGACATTCTTTCGCAGACGTATCCGTCGCTGATTGAGGCTCTGCCG
>DASVRL010000206.1:0-64521 GCA_036388635.1 Pyrinomonadaceae bacterium | reverse complement strand
ATACGCCATCGCCGGATAAAATTCCCGCGCCAGCTCGTCGTGGCGAAAAAGCTCAGCCAGCCAGCCGCGCTCGTCCACGTATTTTTTGAGCGGGTAGACGACGACGTCCTGGATTTTGCCTTTGGTAAAAGTATCCTGTTTCGCGGTTGGTTGACTCATTTTGCTTTGGGCTTAAATTTTAGTTTATTTATTTTCACGCGGCAAACCTCTGATTTTCCGGAAAAGCCGCCGCGAAAGAGATTCGAACAACTCTTTTTTAGCGGCTGACGAAGCCCTCTCGCTCAGCGTAACCACCGCCGCCAGAGAAGTTTTGACGTAGCCGGAAATGCCGGTCGTCTGTATGAAAATAGTGTTGTGCTCCATCGCCGTCTCGATTTCTTCGCGCTCTTTCGTGTAATAATAAACCGCCAGCGATTTGCGCGTCACGTCGGGCGGCAGATTCAGCTTTCGCGGGTGCCCGTGATAGGAAACCTCGTTGGTTTCAAAAATCACGGCGCGGTTGAACACGGGAGCGATGTTTTCGATTTGCCTTTTTTCCTGCATATCCCAGAATTCCAGATAGCCTTCGTATTCGCGCTTCCAGTCTTTGTTCAGATACAAAAGCAGATTCAAGCGGCGATGCTCTTTCGTGCGCGGGTGAAAATTATAATCGACGTGAACGTCCAGATAACCGCCGTCCATTATCTGATGCAAGCCGCCGCCGCTCAAGGTCGGGTCGGCAATCAAATCGGGAATCCGGCAGATTGACGAAACCAGATTGCGAAACTCTTCGGATTCGGTCATCTGGAAAAAATCGGCAATCGGCGCGGGAAAATTCTTGTTGAGCGTGAGTTTTTTCAGCTGGTGAATATACGGCGTATTCTCCCAGGCGCCGCCGGTCGGCGTCGGGTAAGCTGCCAGGATTTCTTCGGCGAAATCTGCCGCCAGAAAATCATCAATCACGACGTAATGAAACGGTCGTGCCGCGTCCCAGTCGCGCTGAATCTGGCTCAATCTATCGGGCGTAATATTTAAGATGGTTTCGTTTGACATCAGATTTTATATAGTAATAAATCGCCCAATTATCCCGACTATAATTTATTCGCTCCGGTTTCGGCGACCAGATTCGAGGCTCGCTGCAAGCTGTCGAACGTTCCGGCGTCCGACCACCAGCCTTCCAGCTCGCTCCAGGTCATCTCGCCGCGCTCTATATAATCGTTGTTAACGTCCGTAATTTCAAGCTCGCCGCGCGACGAAGGCTCCAGCCCGCGAATAATCTCGAACACGCGCGTATCGAAAAAATAAATTCCGACGACGGCGTAATCCGATTTCGGCTCTTTCGGTTTTTCCTCGATGCGCACGACGCGGTCGCCTTCGATGACCGGCACGCCGAAACGATTCGGGTCGGGAACTTTTTTCAGCAGAATCTTCGCGCCTTTGCCTTGCGTTTGATAATCATCGGCGGCTTGCCGGATATTGCCCTCGATAATATTATCGCCGAGCACGACGCAAATCGACGAATCGTCGGCAAAATGCTCGACCAGCGAAAGCGCGTCGGCAATGCCGCCCTCGCCTTCCTGATAAGTGTAATTTACGTGCTTTAAGCCGAACTGCTTGCCGTTGCCGAGCAATTTGAGAAAATCCCCGGCGGAGTTTCCGCCCGTGACAATCATAATATCGTCGATTCCGGCGTTTATCAGCGTCCGAATCGGATAATAAATCATCGGCTGGTTGTAAACCGGCAGCAAGTGCTTATTCGTGACTTTCGTGAGCGGATTCAGCCGTGAGCCGAGTCCGCCCGCTAAAACAATACCTTTCATAAACTAAAAAATTATTTCTTGATCGCCCAGCCTATTATATAAGTTCCGAGATTTCCGTAATTGCTGACGGCGGTAATGGCTTTCGCCGCCTGGCTTTCGATTTTGGCGCGGATTCCGCCGCCCGCCGGAACGAGGCTGGTGCCGCCGTAAACTCCCATTTTTTTGATGCCGAAATTGTGTTTCGCGAGCAGCATTTTTACCGATTTCAGGCTGAAACCGAAAATATGAAACGGCGTGAAGGTCGGCGAAAGATTGACCGACCAGCCGGTGCGGCGAATTTTATGATAAAAATTTCCGACCTTGAAAAACAATCCGCGTTCGTTCGGCACGTCCAGATAAAAAAGTCCGCCGCGTTTTGTGATTCTCGAAATTTCGGCAACGACCTCGTCCGGATTATATAGATGCTCCAAAACCGCCGAAAGTATCACGACATCGAATTCCGCGTCGGCGAAACCGCAATTTTCCACCGTATCGCAATGAATTTTAATGCCTGTAACTTTTTCCGTATAGGCGGCAAATCCCTCGGACGGCTCGACGCCGACCACTTCCCAGCCTCTTTCCTTGGCACATAAAACTATTTCGCCGCGTCCCGTGCCGACATCGAGCAGCTTTCCTTTTCTGCCGAGAAACTGTTCGGCTTCCTCGATCAGCATCAGCGCGGTCGTCGCGCGCACGTCGGATTTGTGATATTCGAAATACTGGTCGGCATCGACCGAATAATGCTGCTCCAAACCTTTGACGGGAACGGGCATCGGATTGGCAAACAGCAAGCCGCATTTGCCGCACGCCCAGATGTCGGCTTCGACGCCCAGGTTTTCACGATGTGCCGAGCCGCCGCGTTTCCCGACAAATTTGGTCGGCGGCAAATCGCAAATCGGACAATCGACTTTTATCCAGTGATATTCCGCGTGAGTTTTAATTTTCTCGCCTTTAATAAGTTCCATTACAGCTTATTATTTTATAAGTTTTAATATTACGGCGCTCCTGTTTTTTTGTAAAAAACAATAAAATCCGAGCTGAGCCGCCGCGCCGCCGACTGTTTATTTTTTATTTTACCGGAGAGCCGCTGCGCCAGCGTCACCGACAATTTCGGAAATACGTAACAAAAAGGAAAAATTGTCTGGTTGATAAATCTGACCTCGTTCATTCGCAGCTTGCCCTGATAAAGACTCTTAACTTGATTCAGTGAATAGGTATAAATCCGAAAAGATTGCGAAATCACTTTATTTTTTAATTTAAACAGCTTAATAATATTTTTGCTGAGCGTCCGCGTTATTGTATCGAATCCCTGCCGATTAGTGAAGGTGATGATTGCCAAACCGTCGTCCGCCAGCTTTTCGTAAATAAATTCCGCCGTTTTTTCCATCTCGTCCGCGCTCAGATAAGTCGTCACGCCGAGCATAAAAATATAATCGAATTTCCGAACGGGAAAATCTATCTCGTAACATTTTCCGACAAACCTGTTTTCAGCCGGAATGTTGCTCTGCTCCAGCATTTTAGCCGAAATATCGCACGCGTAAAATTTGATCGAATCGTCTTTGGCAACGATATAATCATACAAATTGCCGGTTCCGGCGCCGATGTCCAAAATGGTTTTGCCGGCGAAATCCAGCCCGCCGGTCGCCTGTTCCAGTCTTTGATTAAAAAAATAATTGTGAAAAATTTGGCGCTTTTCATATTTTCCCCGGTATTCCTCGGAAACGACGTCGAAGAAATCGCGCACTTTTTCGGTTTGATTCATAATTTTACAAAATAATTTAACGCCATGATGTCAGTCAAAAGTGAGAGCTGAAAAGTAAAAAGGCAAAAGTGAAAGCTGAAAAGTGAACTAAAATATTATATTATCCGCCTGCCTCTTTTTTTTACTTTTTACTTGTTTTCCCTTAATCAATCATCTGCCGGAACCAAAGCTCGAGCATCAGGAGCGTCCAGAGCGGATACGTGTGATTCTGCTTTTCCGCGACGTGCTGCGCCACGAGCTTTTTAATCGTTTCCGGGTTGAAAAGCCCGCGACTAAAAGATTTTTCCGAGAGCAGCGTCTCAAACATAAAATCCTTCATCTCGTTTCTGAGCCAGTAGCCGACCGGAATTCCGAAGCCCATTTTCCGGCGATACAAAACCTCGCGCGGCACGACGCGGCTCGCCGCTTTTTTCAAAAGATATTTGGTTTCCGTGCCGCGCAATTTTATTTTTTCCGGGAGGCTCGCGGCAAATTCGATAACTTTGTGGTCGAGAAACGGCGAGCGCGCTTCGAGCGAGTTCGCCATCGAAGCGATATCGACTTTGACCAGCAAATCGTTTGGCAGATAAGTCATCGTGTCGGTCAAAAGCATCGCGTCAATCGCGCCCGACCCGTTGGCTTTGGCAAACCAGTTTTTCAAAACGTTTGCCGGAGAATCGTTTGACGTTTTTTGTTTGAAATCTTGGGTGTAAAGCTCGGCTTTCAACTCTTCGTTGATTGCCGACATCCAGCGCAGGTAAAGATTCGATTTCGGCATCGAAGAAACCGCCAGAAAATTTTTCGCCGATTTCACGCGGCTGTGCTGTCCCATCGAGGTCGGCAGAAACGCCGCTGCCGGTTCAATCAGGGATTTTCGCAAAACCGACGGGATTTTTTTATATTTTTCCGCCAGCTGAATCGCAAAATAACGCTCGTAACCGGCGAAGGTTTCGTCGCCGCCGTCGCCGTTTAAAGCGACCGTCACGTGTTTGCGCGTTTCTTTTGAAACGTAATAGGTCGGAATCGCCGAAGAATCCGCGAAAGGCTCGCCGTAATGCTCGACCAGCTCCGGCAAAACTTCAATCGCGTCGGGCTTGACGATAAATTCGTGATGCTCGGCGCCGATGTGTTCGGCGACGCGCCGCGCGTATTTCAGCTCGCTGAAATCCTGTTCTTCAAAGCCGATGGAAAACGTTTTGACCGGCTTTTCGCTCGCTTCCGCCATCAGCGCGACGACCACGGAAGAATCGACGCCGCCGGAGAGAAACGCGCCCAGCGGAACTTCGCTAATCAGGCGCATCTTGGTAGCTTCGCGCAAAATTCTCAAAGTTTCTTCGACGGCTTCCTCTTCAGTGATTTTTATTTTTTCGGAAAAATCCGGCGTCCAGTATCTTTCGGTTTTAATCTCGCCGTTTTTCCACTTGAGCCAATGCCCGGGTTCGAGCTTGCGGATTTGGCGAAAAGCCGTGAGCGGCGCCGGTACACACGAAAACGTTAAGTATTGATGAATCGCCTCGTAATCGACTTCGCGGTCAATGCTCGGATGCTGCAATAATGCCTGAAATTCCGAGCCGAAAATAAGCGCGCCGTCCGGTTGATGCGAATAAAGAACCGGTTTTTTGCCGACCCGGTCGCGCGCCAGAAAAAGCGATTTTTCGCGCTCGTCCCAAATCGCAAAGGCGAACATTCCGCGCAAATGCCGGACGCAGTCCGCGCCGTATTCGTCGTAAAGATGCAGAATCGTTTCCGTGTCGGAATTGGTGTAAAATTTGTGCCCGCGTTTTTCCAAATCGGCGCGCAATTCCTGAAAATTGTAAATCTCGCCGTTAAAAACAATCCACGCGGTTTTGGAAGGGTTGTGAATCGGTTGTTGCCCGCCGGCAAGGTCGATAATCGAAAGGCGGCGCATCGCCATCCCGACGTTTCCGTTGACGTAGAAACCGTCTTCGTCGGGTCCGCGATGCCGGATCGCCCGATTCATTTTTTCGAGGATTTCCCGCTCAATCGAGCGGGAATTTTGATTGATTATGCCGACAATTCCGCACATTTATAAATCACTCAGCGAAAAATTCTACGTTCTGACTTGCGGACGCTGCCTCACCCGGTCGCGCTCGAAATCGTGCAGACGTTTGCTGTTTTCGCGTCTTTCCTTCATCAGAGTCCAGCCGGCGGCGACAAAAATAAAAAGAAAAACCTGAATCTGCGCGCGCTGCCGGTAAGCCGTGCCGACATTGCCCTGAAAAATCGAATAAGCCAGCGTCAGCATCAATGTAAAAATCAAAATAGCAATCGAATTTCGCAGGCGATATTTGATTGTATACCACAAACCGCCCAGCAGAAGCGGTATCGAACACCACCAGAGAATCTGTTCGGGCATCGTAATCGCCTGGCGAAAATTGCCGATTTGCCACGGAAACGGCGCGAGCATCAGGTAAAGAAATCCGACTGGAATCGCACTGATGGCGCCGGCGGTGGTCGAAACGTCGATGTCTTCGCCGAATCCCGAACCGGCTTCCGCCAGATTCTGTCGGCTCTGCTGCACGCGTTCGAGATTTCCGTATGTTTCTATCTCGCTGCTCGCGTTTCGCAAAACCCCGAGATAAGTCAGCCCCAAACCGATAAACATTATGACAATCGCGCGCCGGACGATTGCCTGCGCCGAATTGCTCAAACCGATCACGAAGCTGCCGACGACGGCAATCGCCACCATATAAAAGATATAGAAACGAAGCGTCAGGATGGCGAAAAGCGAAAGAATCAGCAAAGCCGTCGAAATGTAATCGAATTTTTCCTGGAGCCGCATCACCAGCGCCATCGCCAGAATCAAAAGAAAGATAATAAAACCGTCTTTCAGCAGCTGGCACGACCAGAGAATCAGCGAGGGAAACAAGGCGACAATCAGGGCGGTAGCCTTGGCGACGCGTTTATTATGATAAATTCCGTAGGAGCAGATATAAGCGGCGGGCGCGGTCGCCGCGCCGATGACCGAGCTGAACATCTGCGCGGCTAAAGGATTTCGACCGAAGATGGAATAGATGCCGGCGACCAGGTAATACATTCCCCAGCCGGAACCGGACATCATCGTGGCACGCTTGGCGTATTCATTAGTTTCGGGAACTTCGCCATACCAGACTTGCAGCAGCGTGTAACCGAGCTGGTCGTATGTTCTTGAGTCGCCGCCCAGGAATTCGCCCCAGCCGAAAGTGTAAATCGCCGCCGCCAGAACCATCCGGAAAAATAAGCCGAGCAGAAATACCTGGACGAGAAATTCTTTTTCTTCTTTGTGACGATTAATAATCAGAACCGCGATGGTGGCGCTAATGGCGCAGAGCAGTGTCGCGCCCATTCCGTCGGGAAACAGAAAGACGCTGATTATCAGCCCGAATACCACACAAAGGACGAGGAGGACTTTTTCCATTTAGCTACTTCTCACTACTACTGCCGCTACTGGTGTTTAAAACCAGATTATTTTCCAAGACCAGCGCGTCGAAATTGGCGTTTCTAAAAGTATTAATCGCATCCTGCGGCGTGCAGACAATCGGTTCCTGGATATTAAACGAAGTGTTCAAAAGAAGCGGAATGCCGGTCAGCTTTCTGAATTCGTTAATCAGATTCCAGTAGCGCGGATTCACTTCCTTATTGACCATCTGCGGGCGCGCCGTGCCGTCGACGTGGACGACCGCCGGAATTTTCTTTTTCCATTCTTCGGCGACCTGGATGACGGTAATCATAAACGGGTCGTGATGCTCGACGCCGAAAACCTCGCGCCCGTATTCTTCGAGCATCGAGGGCGCGAGCGGGCGAAACCATTCGCGCAGTTTTACTTTATGATTTAGAACCTCGCGCATATCGGCGCGGCGCGGGTCTGCCAGAAAACTTCTCGCGCCCAGCGCGCGCGGTCCCCATTCCATCCGACCGTTAAACCAGCCGATAATCGCGCCTTCGGAAATCATTTTCGCCAGTCTTGGAAGAAGCACTTCGTCGGGCAGAGTTTCGTATTTCAAATTGGCTTCGTCCAGAGCCTTGCGGCATTCGTCATTGGAAAATTTCGGTCCCCAATAAGAATGATTCATCACGAATTTTCTGGGATTTCCCAATTTTTGATGCCAGACCATCAGCGCCGCGCCTAAGCTACAGCCCGCATCGCCCGCCGCCGGCTGGACGTAGAAATTTTTAAACGGCGTTTCGTGAAAAATGCGCCCGTTCATCACCGAATTGAAAGCCACGCCGCCCGCCATACACAAGTTTTCCTCGCCCGTCATTTCCTTGATGCGGTGCGCCAGATAAATAGCCGTATCTTCGACGACTTTTTGCGCGCTCGAAGCGATGTTCCAGTGATGCTCGGTCAGCTCCTCGCCTTTTTTGCGCGGCTCGCCGAGCTCCTTGACGATGCCTTCGGGAAATTGATAATGCTTCGCCAGGTGATGGTCTAAAATTTTAATGTTGTAATGAAAATCGCCGCTGCCGTTCGTCGTCAAGACCTTTTTCGAGAAGAAATCGTAATACTCCGGCTTTCCGTAAGCCGCCAATCCCATCACTTTCCACTCGTCGCCGCCGAACATATCGAAGCCGAGATAATTCGTCACGGCTGAATAAAATTGTCCCAGGCTGTGCGGCAGCTTGATTCGTTTCAAGACTTTAATGCGCGTGCCTTCGCCGCGACAGAAAAGCGTCGTCGTATCTTCGCCCGTTCCGTCCCAGGTCAGAATCGCCGCCGATTCAAACGGCGAAACGAAAAATGCGCTCGCCGCGTGCGTCTGGTGATGTTCCAGAAAGTGAAACTTAAAATTGCTTTCGCCGAAATGCTCGCGCAGGCGTTTCGGATGCCAGAACATTCCGAGATAGCTTTCGCTGACCTGCCTGACGCCGCGATCGGCGCGCGCCTTGAACATATCGCGCGAGACGAATGCCGCTTTGACCGCCTGCATCGCCTTGTGCCGCAAAATCCACGGCTTCCAGTAATGACCGACGTGCGCGACGTCTTTTATAGTGATTCCGGCTTCGTCCAGACAATACTGAATCGCTTTGAAAGGAAAACCGAGGTGATGTTTTTTGCGTGAAAAACGCTCTTCTTCCGCTGCGGCGACAATCTCGCCGTCCTTTATCAAAGTGGCGGCTGAATCGCCCAGCGTCGTTAAGCCTAAAATATACATACTGAAAACTTCTC
Source organism: Pyrinomonadaceae bacterium (assembly GCA_036388635.1). Lineage (GTDB taxonomy): Bacteria > Acidobacteriota > Blastocatellia > Pyrinomonadales > Pyrinomonadaceae > JALZHR01. Next base: position 55,835 of record DASVRL010000206.1, on the reverse strand, counting down.
CGAAAAACGCTCGAACAGTTAGTTTATAACTAAAATGTTTATTATATTAAACCGATTTCTGCGGCAACCTCGCGGTTACAGATTAAATAATTATAATAATCGCTTTTTGTGATTTGTTCGACTTTCCGAATCGAGTCCGATTCTTCGTCGATATTAAAGTATAAATAATCTTTTCCTTTTATCAACGCTTCGATGCGGTGTCCGACGTCGTCGTTTAGAATCTCGATCAGCAAAGTCGGTCGAAATTCGTCCAGGTATTTGCCCAATCCTTCCAGAACTTCCGCCTCGTAAGTCTCGACGTCCAGCTTGATCAAATCTATCTTTCCGATTTTGTATTCTTCAATCAAAGTGTCGAGCCGCGCGACTTTAATGGTCGTCGGCACGCTGGAAATATCTTTTTTATCCAGATAATCCTTGTTCAGAGTGACGGCGTAGAAATCGTCGGGCGCGGCGAAAATTTTCGCTTCGCCGTCGACGTTCGACGCCGCGCAGTCAAAACAGACGATGTCGTAATTATTGAGCCGGTTGTTGTATTCGAGATTGTGAAAGCTCTCGGCGATCGGCTCGAAAGCGTAAATTTTCGCCTGCGGGTTCAGCGCTTTGGCGACCAGCGAATAATACCCGGTATTGGCGCCGATGTCGAAAATCACCTTGGCGTTTTTGACCAGCTTTATCCAGATTGACATCGAGTTTCGTTCCCAGCCGCCGCTCGGACCGACCCAAAAGAGCGTGTTTTCCAGCTCCAAGCCGCCGTGCCGCATCAGAAACGAATGCCTTTCATCGACCGAGACGCAAAAATCGTCCTGAAAATGCAGATGTTTATAGACGCTTTCGCTCGGCGTGACAAAAGTTTTGACGACCGTAAAAAGCTGCCGTTTAAACGGAACGCTGCGATAGATTGTTTTGAGGGTTTTCCTTAGTGTCATTAAAATTTATCTGACCAGCGAGCGCGCCGCCAGTTCCGCCGTCGCTGTCGCCACGCGGTCAGCCGGTTTCTGGTCTTTGACCCATTCGAGCAGATTCATTAAACCTTCTTCGAGATTTACCTTCGGCTCGTAGCCCAGTAACGCGCGCGCGCGCGTGATGTCGCCGACGCAGTGACGAATATCGCCTTCGCGATATTTGCCGACGATTTGCGGCTCGATGTCTTTGCCCAAGCCGCGCGAGAGCAGCTGCGCGATTTCCTTGACCGAAATCGGACGACCCGTGCCGACGTTGACCGGTTTGTAATCGGCTTTGTCGGTTTCCAGCGCCAATAGATTCGCCTGCACGATGTCGCTGACGTGTATGAAATCGCGCGTCTGTCCGCCGTCTTCAAAAATCATCGGGCTTTCGTTGTTCAGCAGGCGCGACGAAAAAATCGCGCAGACGCCCGTGTAAGGATTCGACAAAGCCTGCCGCGTGCCGTAAACGTTAAAATAACGGAAAGCGACGGTCGGAATTTTATACGCGCGCCCGACGCAGATGCAGTATTGTTCCTGGTCCTGCTTGCTGACGGCGTAGACGGAAGTCGGGAAAAGCGGTTTGCTTTCGCTCGTTCCAATCGGCTTTAAAACGGCGTCGCCGCATTTTTCGCATTTAAAGTCCCAATCCTGCGCTTCGAGCTGTTCGTTTTCGCGCAAATACGGGTAGACGGTTTCGTTGCAGCCTTCGCAGACATATGCGCCTTCGCCGTAAATCGACATCGACGAGGCGACGACCAATTTGCGAAACTGTTTCGGGCGTTTAATCATTTCTTCCAATAAAACCGCCGTGCCCAAATCGTTTGCTTTCACATAGCGGACGATTTCATACATCGACTGCCCGACGCCGACTTCCGCCGCTTTATGATAAACGACGTCGATGCCGTCAAGAGCGCGGCTGACGGCTTCCGCGTCATTCATATCCGCCTGAATAAATTCGGCGTCTTTATTAAGATGTTCCGGCACTTGCCCGCCGTGAACCTGCTCGACCAGCGAGTCCAGAATCCGCACGCGATGTCCTTTTTCCACCAGCGCGTCAACCAGATGCGAGCCGATAAAACCCGCGCCGCCCGTTACCAAGATATTAAACTTTTCCATTCCTTTTGCTTGTTTCTCCCAAAATCAGATGCTGTATGACTTTTCTTCCTGTTTTTCCGTTTCGAGTGCTTTTTTATCAGCCGTTTTCGCGCTCGTAACCGACGTTAAGATTTGAAAAACGCGCGGCGCCTGCACCTGCGCGGAATATTTTTCTTCGACCGTCCGGCGTCCGGCAGCGCCGAGCCGGCGGCGCAATTCGACGGAATCGAGCAGGCGCTTTAATTTTTCGATCCATTCGTCTTTCGTGCCTGCCAGAAAACCGTTTTCGCCGTCCTGTATAATGTCGGAATTGACGCCGACCGGCGAGCACATCGTCGGAACGCCCAAAGCCATATACTGCAAGGCTTTCAGCCCGCATTTGCCCTTGCTCCACTGGTCGTCCGGCAGCGGCATCACGCCGATGTCGATCGGCTGCAAGTCCTGCGTTTCCGTCTCCGAGCGCCAGGGCATCGCCTCGACGTCGACGCCTTCAATCTCATAATTCGCCGTGCCGATCACGCGCAGGCGAAATTTCGCAGTCCGCGCCAAATCCTGCAAGGTTTCGCGCAGCGTGTCCAGATGCTGCACCGTGCTGTGGCTGCCGCTCCAGCCGATAATCGGAACGTCGTTTGCCGGTTTGTCGGCGGAAAATTCGTATTTATCAGTGTCAATCGTCGTCGGCACAATCGTCACCGCCGGATTATATTGCCGCGCGTAGTCCGCCAGATACGGGTTGCCCGCCATAATGTGCGCCGACAGGCGGCAAATCGTCGCTGTTTTGCCGGGAAATTTCAGGTAGCTTAAATAGCCGTTGGAAGGACTTTTGTAGGAAACGAAAACCGCGTCGTCGAAATCGAAAATCATCGGCACGCCCGCGCGCTTGATTAATCTTTCAAAATACGCCGGACCCAAAAGCGCGGCTTCGCGAAAAACGTAAACCGCGTCGAAATCGCGCACGTTGCGCAAATCCTCGCGCCGCCGGTTGATGCTTTTCATCACGAATTTCATCTTTTCCGCGATGCGCCCGGGCTGGTATAAAACCCCGCGCAGCTCGTCGGTTTCAAACGGCGAGTAAGTGATTTCCACGCCTTTCTCGCGCAAAATCGGCTCCCATTGTTCGATGCGGTAGCGCTGACCCGGTGATATATCGTAAAGACTCGGAACGATGGCTAAAAGTTTCATACTAAAAATGCTGAGGGCAAGGCTTTATCCGGTATTTTGCAATGGTTAGAGAATTCCTTAGCGAGTTTTCTCGGCTCTGCGCCGTAGAAGAAATGAAGCTATTAAAGGGGGAAGATTTGCCTCCGCTTGCTACTACGTCTCTGCTGAATCTCACTCGATTACTTATTTATTTCCCGTAACTTATCAAAAATGGCATTAAAACTCTGTCACCTAGCATACATACCTAATAAATAATTTTTAATGACGCAAACTTAAAATTATAAGCTATTTCCAGAAAATGTGCGATTTCGCCTCAACGAATTTTACAAATTTAAACCGATTACTTCAAATTACGCAAAAAGATAAATCTAAATTTGCTCCTTTGTCGGCACGCCCCGCAAGCCTTCGGATTCGACGGCGCGCGCCTGCGATAACTTTTTATAAACATTGAGATAACCGTCTCTGCCGACCGATTTTAAATCGAAACCCGAGTGCGCCACCCGAACGCATCTTTCGTAAAGCGATTCGTCCTGTAAAAGCTCGAGCGCCTGATCGACCGCCTGCGCGTAGCCCGCCGGCGAAAGGTCGCTGACCGTCACGCCGACCTTTTCGTTTTCAATCAGCGCGTCCGTGTCGCCGATACCGGCGTTTGAGACGACCGGAACGCCGACCGCCAGATATTCGGGAATCTTCGTCGGCGAAGCGGCAATCTGCGCAAAAGTGCTTTTTCGAAAGGAAATCGCCAGGCTCGCCTGTCTGATATAAGTTCCGACTTCCGAAGGCTTCACGGACAAAACTTCATAATCGCCCGCGTCGATGCCGAGTTTTTGAAAAGCCTTCGCCGTTTCTTCCGCCGGATGTTTCGTCAAAATGCGGAAAAAGGCGTCGGGTTTGCGCTTTTTGAGTTCCAGAAAAAAAGCGCACATTTCTTCCAGCAGATACAAACCGCTCACCGAACCGGCGTAAATCAACTCGAATCGCGTCGAAGGCGGCAGTTTGAGCTCGGCGTTTTCGATTCTCGAAAAATCCACGCAGCACGGAATGACTTCGATGATTTCCGGCTCGACCGAGCGCTCTTCGACGAGATAATCGCGCATTTTATTGGTTAAAACCACGATTTGCGCGGCTTTTTTTAAGCCCAGTTTTTCAATCCATTTAATCGCGCGAAAAGGCGGCGAGCCGTGCGCGAAAATTCCCGCGTCGGCGTATTCTTCGGCGACCAGACCGCGAATGTCGAAGATGATTTCACAATCGCGCCCGGCGGCGTTGGCGATTGCCGCCATCAAAACCGGAATGTGCCCGCGCGCGTGCAAAACGTTGATTCCTTCCTGTTTGACAAGTTTTCTGATAAATCGCGCGCCGACCGTTACGTCATAAAGCGTCGCGGGCACGGAAGGGCTTTTATGATAGGCGAGACAATGCCACGCGATGCCCTGCGCGGCTAATTTTTTCCTCTCGTCTTCGATTTGCTCGGGCGTCCAGCTTTGCTTGAGATTCGGCTCGAACGTGACCAGATGAACCGTCACGCCGCCGCCGGCAATTTCGCGCAGATAAGCGACGACCTGCGTCTGCACGAGCGGCTCGCGGATGCCGAAATACGAGATGTATAAGGTTTTTATATTCACAAATTCAAATTTTTAAGTAAAAAGGCAAAAGTAAAAAGTAAAAAGCGAAAACCGGAAATCGAAAGTTAAAACCGGATTTTATCTGTTACCGCTTATTTTCCGCTTTTACTTTTGCCTTTTGCCTTAACTCATCTCTTAACCATCGAAAAATATATCTCGATTAGTTTATCAGCCGCCGGCTGGGGTTGAAAAAGACTCAAAGCTTTTTCCTGCGCCGCTGTGCCGATCGCTTGGCGTTTTTTTTCATTTTCCAGTAAATCAATCGCCGCTTCTGCCAGCGCCGACGAATTTCCGGGCGGGAAAAGTATTCCGTCGACGCCCGCTTCGACAAACTCGTCCAAGGGTTTTATATCGCTTGCCACGCACGCGCAGCCGACCGCCATCGCCTCCGTCAGCGCGATTCCCAAGCCTTCGAAAAGAGAAGGAAAAACGAATAAATCGCAATTATACAAAAAATCTTTGACGTCGCGCCGCGCGCCGAGCAGTTGAACGTTATTTTTCAAGCCGAGCTTTTCGATTTCCCGTTCGAGGCGCGCCAGCCACGCTGCGTCGTCTTTGCCGCCGACGGAAATCAGATGCGTTTCGGGAAATTTTCGGCGAATTTCCGCGAGCGCCTGAATCGCGTAAAGCAAGCCCTTTTGCGGCGCGACGCGCGCGACGTTTAAAAGTATAGACGAATCGGGCGGCAAGTTCAGTTCGTTTAGTAACATTGCGCGCGTCCGATTTGAGCCCGAACACAAATCCGAAACGTCGACCGGATTGTAAAGCACTTCGATTTTTTCGAGCGGGAAATCGAGATGACGGCTGGCGCTTTCCTTGACGTAACGGCTGACGGCGAGCATTTTCCGGCACCCGACGCGCGCCGTCCATTTGTCCAGACTGCGGGCGACAAACAATTTTTTCGAATTTAATTCGGTCGTGTCGGTAAAAACTTCCGGCTCGTATTCGGGGTTGTGAATCGAACTCAGCACCGGAACTTTTGTCAAAAATCCGGCGCTTCTGCCGATGACGTTCGCCGCCCAGAGATGCGTGTGAATCAAATCCGGTCGAAAGCGCGCGATTTCTTTGCGCAGGCGGGAAACGCCCGTCAGAATATCGCGCAAACTTCGGCAATCGAGCGACGAAACCGGAACTTTCAGGTCGAGAATCGGCTGTTTCCAGTAATCATTGGCGGAAAAAACGGTGACGACTTCGTTTTCCAGCCGCTCGCGGTCGAAATGTTTGAGATTCGTGTACAGCAGGCGCTCGGCGCCGCCCGAACCGAGTCCTTCAATCAGGTGCAGGACTTTCAGTTGGCGTTTTTGCTTATTTGCCGTTTTTGCTGCCGACATAAAAATAACGATTGCCCATCGTTTTGGGAAAAACGGCGGAGACCGTCTGCGAAACTTTGCGGAGCAGGAAAAACGCGCTTTTTCGGATGTCTTTCAAATCCGCCAGTCCGATTCTTTCGGGCGCCGGATGCGAAGTCTCGAAAACGTCGAAGATCATTTCCTTTAGTTTGAAACGATTGAAAAATTTTCGCTGTCCTTCGACCGTCGCCAAACTGACGTGATAAGGCGGCATTTCGGAAATCGGCGCGCGGCGCAGGATTCGGGTCAGCTTGACGCCGAGAAAAAAAAGATTGATGTTCGCCTCGAGCGGACCTTGAGCGATAAGCAAACCATTATCTTTTAATAATTTAAGGATGGAAGGGAATTGACTGTTGACGTCCGTTAAATGTTCCAGAACGTCGCCGAGATGAATGACGTCGGCACGAAAATTTTCCGGCAAATCCTTTAAATCCGAGATGATTTTTATATTATGCAGGCGGCTGTATTTTTCCGCCGTCGCCACGTTCAGCTCCAGACCGATAACGTCCCAGCCGATTTTCGCCACTTCGCTGAGAAGAACGCCCGCGCCGCACGCGTAATCGAAGAAAACGCCTTTTTCGCGCGTTTTTAAATATTCGATGACCTGACGGATTCCATCGTCGCCGCTGTGACACGATTCGTCCGAGAGAAACTGCTGGTAATCGTCGCCGTACATCAGCGCCAGCGTTTCCGCGTCCGGCATCGGCGAGCAATACAAGGAATCGCATTCGGCGCATTGCAGGTAATCGTATTTTTTTTCACGATACCGCGTCGCGCCGAGCCACGAAGCCTCCGAATCGGTTGTATTGCAAAGCGGGCAGTAAGAACTCATCCGTTAAGTTTTCCTTCCGATGTAATAAATAGAGCTCGCAATGCGATGCAGATACGGTTTTTTTTCGAGCCAGTAGTCCAGGTATTTGAAGGGAAAAACGACCCAGCCGACGAGGCTGTTGACGCGCGGGTAAAGCCATTCGTTGCCGCCGGACAAAACGCCCGCCAGAATTTCGCGCACTATCCAGGTCACGGTCGAAGCCGGTCCGATGTGAATGCCGGTTTCGACCTCGACGAGCGGCTGGCAAAGCACCGGCAGACCGGGACGCGTGCAGCGCCGCAAATCAATCGGCGATTCGTGATAAGGCTGCATAAAAGGCATCTCGGTATAAAAGAGCGCGCCTCGTTTCATCACGCGAAAACACTCTTCCAGAGTTTTATCGGCATCGACGACGTGTTCCAAAACTCCCTGCAGGATAATCAAATCCGCCATCCCGTCGTCAAAGGGAAGCTCCAGACCGGAGGCGATCACGGTCGTCGTGCCCGAATCGAAAATATCGAGATTGATTACGCGTTCGCCGTAATTGGTAAAGCCCGCGCCGACATTTAAAATAACGGCTCCGGGCGGCATCGAATCAATCATTTCGAGCAGACGGTTTTGCGTGCGCGCCGTGACCAGAAACGGAACGGGCGGCGCGGCGACCAGGGCTTTTGTTTTTTTGATGAGACTCGTCATTTTTTCGTCAATCGGTGGTAAATATGCTCCATTTTACTCATCTGAAATTCGTAACTGCCGCTTTCCTGAACGCGCCGGTACGCTTCCTTCGAGACTTTTGCGGCAAAATCCGGCTCGTTCAGAAAACGCGAGACGGCTTCGGCAATCGACTGCGGGTTATTGACGTCGACGGTCAAAACGGTTTTTTCGTTTTCAAAATAATCCGCGTCGTAATCGGAAAGGTCGCCGATAACGGCGGGCGTCGCGCAAGCCATCGATTCCAGCACGCTCATCGGCGTTCCGTCCGTGCTCGGGATGGAAACCGTGACGTCCGCCAGACGAAAATAATCCGCGATTTCGTGGTGCGGAATGGTCGAGACAAAGCGCACTCTGTCTTTTGCCGCATTTTCGGCGAAAATCTTTTTTATCTCTTCGGTGTATTCGGCGTCCAAAATTATCTGCGGGAGCGCAATTATAAAATACGTATCCGGCAGTTTATCACAAACAATTCCCGCCGCGCGCGCAATCTGGTCGATATTGTATAAACGGCGAACCAGACGCGGGCTGAAAACCACACGGCTGCCGGCGGGAATTTCCAGCCTTTCTAAAAGATATTCCGGCTTCGGCGCGGGGTTGAATTTCTGTAAATCGATGCCGCCGTGAACCCATTCGAAAACCGGCGTTTTCTTCCGGTAACGACTGACGATTTTACCGATATTGTTTGACCAGACCGTCACGGCATCAGCCTTTTCCAGCGCCCACGGCGTCAGTATTCGCTCCTGAATATTCGAATTCGGCTGCCAGCTTTCGCCTTTCACGTCGCCGCCCATAACGCTGATAATATGCGGGCGAAACATCGACGCGGCGGCAAACCAGGTGTTTGTGCCGAGAAAATGCGAATGCAGAATGTCGATTTTTTCCTTTTTCAAAATGCGCCGCACTTTTTGCCAATCTTTCAGCGTCAGCCAGAATTTTTTCAAATGAAAATCGCCGACGTCGCCGTGACAGCGGACACCGATTTCTTCCATTTCAAGCGTTTGCCGCTCGTCCATCGGCTTGAATGAAATCAGGTGCATCTCGTAACCGCGCTCGGCAAAAAAGCTTATCCAGCGTTTGGTGTGAACCGAACGCCCGTCTGCAAAATAACAAATTCGCATTTTTTATGAGTCTTCCCCCGCTTGCTAAAAATCAATTTTTATATTTTGAGACGAATTCTTCAACCTGTGGTGATTGAATCAGGTGCCAGGCGGCGCGAATTTCTTCAAAAGACCAGTTCCACCAGGCAATTTTGAGCAGCTCGTCGATTATCTCGGGCGAGAAACGATAGCGCAGATGCTTGGCGGGCGTGCCGCCGACTATCGAATACGGCTCGATGTCTCTGGCAACCACGCTGCGCGCCGCGATGACCGCGCCGTCGCCGATTTTTACGCCCGATAAAATCAACGCTTCGTAGCCTATCCAGACGTCGTTGCCGATGCGGACGTCGCCTTTGGTGAGCGGATAGCCGCTCAAATGCCGCGCCTCGTCGTGCAGTAAGCTGAAAGGATAATTGCTCACCCAATCGTGATGATGCTCGCCGCCGAGCAGGATAGTCACGCGCGGCGCAATCGAGCAGTAATTTCCGATTTTCAAGCTGGCGCCCGCGTTGTGAAAATCTATATTCGGCGTTCCGTATGTGCCGACGCCGATTTCAAACGCGCTGTAACGCGGGTTTTGCGCCATCCACAACGCCGTGTGTTCATTTTCCGGAGTCAGACGCGTTCGCAGCTTCCGCAAAACTTTTCTCAGCATACTGGTCTTTTTCTTCTTTCAGCAGGATTATATTATTTACCGGCTCGAAAGCTACGCTCACCGGCTTTATTAATGAAGCGGTTTAATGCCTGTCGCGTAAAGATTCCTTTCAATAATCTTCGGGGCATCCGTTCCCCATTCAGCTAACAGCATAATTCGCCAAATTGCTCTTGAAATAAATTGTAACACCAGTAATACCAGCCGGCGCGGAGCTAACCGAAAAGCGGTCTTACTGCCGAAAAGTTCTATGTTGGCAAAACCGGCTAAATTTACTATCTGGTGTAAACTGCTTTCCGTATAACCGGTGACGTGCGTTATTTCAATATAACGCCCGTGATTCGCCCCGATGGCGCAAAGATTAGGAGTTTGCACGATAATTCGTCCGCCTGGTCTTAAAGCCTTATAAGCGGCTTTCAACATTTTAATTCCTTCTGCGGCAGGCATATGTTCAATTATATGATTCATTATTATCAATTCATACTTTGAATCCAGATTTTCCAAAAAAATTGTCGAATCTTCCACCCGCGTAATATCAAGCCCTATAGAGTCGCCGTGCGCTTCCTGAGCCTTTCCGATATCAATGCCTTGAATGTTTGTGTATCCTTTTTCTCGCAGCCACCAGAGAAGTTGTCCCCAACCGCAGCCGACATCTAAAATAGGAGTTTCTCTGTTATGAGGCAGATAACTGCTTAAATCAGCTTCAAAGACTTCGACGGAATACTGAAAATCCACAGCCGGATTGCCGGTCGAGAGATAAGTAGCGGGATGTTGATAGTCTTCTGTAACCATAAGTGAGAAGTACGGTTCTTAAAAATGCAAAAAACAATAATATACTTTCTTGGAGTTATTATTTGAGTTTAGACAGATGTTTTAATTTTCGTTTACCGATTCCCATTATCGTCCCGAATTGCTGCGGACTGGAAACAACCGATTGAAAAATAGTTTTCAGCCCGACGGAATTTTTTCCTTCCTTGATTTGACTCATTCCAAGGTCGAGCTTAAGTTCCGATAGTCGCTTATTAATTTTAGCTTTATCCTTTAGTATTTCAGGATTGCGCTCGATTGCGCCGTTCAAAGCCTCAATCAATTTTTGACAGGTTTTGACGGAATTTTCCACGCCCGAGCATTGCCCGTCGTGCTCGCGGCGCAGGCACAAAGGCTCGTGAAAATAAAAAACCTCATAACGGCTGCCCGCCACGCGCAGCATCAAATCGCAGTCGTCCGCCGGAAAAATTTCCTGCACAAAACCGCCGAGATTCTCGAAAACCTCTCTACGAAGCGTAAAACCCGGAAAGCAGTTCAGAAACATAAAAACATCGGCGAGCGGGCGAATGCCGGTTTTTATCGGATATTTTTTTATTTCGCTCAAGGTTTGGTTCCACGTTTTGCCGTCGAACAAAACGTTTCCGCCCGCGTCGATCATCGTCGAATCGCAGCAAAAAAGACCGAGCTTCGGGTATTTTTGAAACGTTGCGACCGCCGTTTCGCAGTGTTCGGGCAGCAGCAGATCGTCGCTGTCGATAAAGGCGATAAATTCGCCTTTCGAAATTTCGATGCCCGTGTTGCGCGCCACGGACGCACCGCCGTTTTGCGGCTGGACGTGGACTTTAACCTTTGCGTATTGCGGCTGAGATTGAATCCACTCGGCGGTGTCGTCGCTCGAAGCGTCGTCGACGACGATGATTTCGACGTTCGGATACGTCTGATTCATCACCGAATCCAGACATGCGCCAATCCATTGCCGACGGTTGAAAGTGGGAATAATGACGCTGACCAATGGGAGTGAGTTTTTTTCTTTCATAATTCGAAGCTCAAAATAAAGCCTTTTCAGTATAGCAGTTTTACCGGCAAAAACTTATCAGAGCAGCCGGCGGTAATTTTCTAGTTTAACCTAATTCTGTTTCATTTTTGAGCGCGGTATCAAACTTAAAAGAGTTTTTTTCAGCACCATCCCGACTCGCTGCCCGTTCAAAACGAATCGCGGCGAAACCTGCAAAGCCATTTTTAACGTTTGATACGCCGCCCGTCGCCGCCCGTTGTCGAGCGCTTCGTAACAATCAATCATCAGCCAGCTGGCTTCGCGCGCCGGCAGATTCTCTATCTGGTGTTCGATAATTTTCCGGTAAGATTTGTCTATCAATCCGTTATCGACGTGCTCTAATAATTTAAGATAGAAATCGCGAATATGACCGATTTGCGTTGCGCGCGGCGTGCCGACGCTGGTGTTATAGTCGTGAACGCGGTAACCGATGAGCGATTCGGGAATAAAACCGCCTTTATACATCGAAAAAAGCCGCACCCAGAAATCCCAGTCGCTGTAGATTAATTCGGCATCGTGGTCGCCGACGCGCGCGATCGCCTCGCGCCGCGCCAGAATCGCCATTCCGGGAATGAAATTTTCCAGAATCATCGATTTGAGCGGGTCCGGGTCGGCGGTGATGTCTCTGCCGAAACTTCCGGAAGCCGGCTTTCCTTCCGAATCAATGTAATCGACGTAACAATAAACGAAGCCGAGCTCGGGATTTTTTTCCAGAAAGGCGACCTGTTTTTCGATTTTGTCGGGATACAGAATGTCGTCGGACGGTAAGCCCATCCAATATTTTCCTCTGGAATGAGCGAAAGCGGCATTGACGGTCTGCGAGATTCCGCGATTTGCGCCGTTCGCGTGCGTATAAACTTTTACGCGGTCGGGAAATCTGGCTTCGTAGTCGGCGGCAATTTTCAAACTGTCGTCTTTCGAGCCGTCGTCCAGCACGATAATTTCGATGTTCGGATAAGTCTGCGCCAGCGCGCTGTCCAGTGTGGCGGGTAAATATCGCGCGTGGTTGTAAGAGGGAATGCAGATGCTAACCAACGGTGCGGTGCTCATAAAAATGCTGTGACGACTCCAAACGCTCGAATTCCTTAACTGTTTCTATCGTAAAATCCTGCTCCGATTCGGTCAAATACGGGCTGATGGGTATGCTCAAAACCGTCTCGGCTAATTTTTCGCTGACGGGGAAATTCGGCTTTTCGGAAAAATCATCCCGGTAGGCTTGCGAAAGATGAGGCGGCACGGGATAGTGAATCAGCGTTTCGACGCCGCGCTCTTTGAGAAAATTTTGCAGCGCGTCGCGCTCGGCGCATCGAACGACAAACACGTGCCAGACCGATTCGGCTTCTTCCTGAAGAACGGGCAAAACGATTTTCGAACAATCCGACAAGTTTTCGATATATTTTCGCGCAATCTTTTGCCGCGCCGCGTTCCATTCGTCCAGATGCCTGAGCTTGACCGACAGAAAAGCGGCTTGCAGCGGGTCGAGACGCGAATTGTAGCCTTTCACCTCGTTGTAATATTTCACGCGCGAACCGTAATTTCTCAAAAGTTTAACCGCGTCTGCCAATTCGTCGTCGTTGGTCGTGATGGCTCCGGCGTCGCCGAAAGCGCCGAGATTTTTGCCCGGATAAAAACTGAATCCGGCGGCGTCCGACAGCGAACCGGTCACTTGATTTTTATAACGCGCGCCCTGCGCCTGCGCCGCGTCTTCGATAACCTTCAGATTGTGCTTGCGGGCGATTTCGTTTATCGCGTCCATTTCGGCGGGCTGACCGTAAAGATGAACCGGCATAATCGCGCGCGTTCGCGGCGTGATCGCCGCTTCGATTTTCTGCGGGTCGAGATTATAAGTTTCAATGTCCGGCTCGACCGCCACGGGCGTCGCTCCCGCATAAGAAACCGCCAGCCACGTGGCGATGTAAGTGTTTGCCGGAACGATAACTTCGTCGCCCTCGCCTATCCGGTAGCCGCGCAGGATCAGATGCAGGGCGTCCAAGCCGTTGGCGACGCCGATGCAGTGTTTTGCCTGGCAATATTCGGCGAATTCGTTTTCAAAAGCTTCGACTTCCGCGCCCAGAATATACCAGCCGGAACTCATCACGCGCGCGTAAGCTTCGTCCAATTCCTCTTTGATTTCGGGATAGACGGCTTTCAAATCCAGAAACGGAACTCTCACTGTTCTTTTTCCTCCCGTGCCGCCCTTAAGAAATCGGGATAATGACGAAAATAATCTTCCTCGTCGTAGAAATCCGAAGCCAGCACCATACAGACCGAGCCGCCGGAAAAATTGTCGATGTCGCGCCACATCATCGGGCAGACGTAAAGACCCTGGTAAGAGCGGTTCAGATGAAAACGCTTTTTCTGAAAGCCGTCGTCGAGCACGATGTCAAAGCTGCCGGACATCGCAATTACGAGCTGCTCCAGCTTTTTGTGCCCGTGACCGGCGCGCTCGGCTCCGCCCGGCACGTCGTAAAGATAATAAACGCGCTTGATTTCAAACGGGATATGCCGGTTGCACTCGATAAAAGTCAGATTGCCGCGCGGGTCGGTGATAACCGGCAAATCAATCAATCGACATTGTTCAATCACGGATTCCATAGCTCAATTACCAGATTAATGAAAGATACTTTAAAAATCGCTCTCAATCAAAAAACTATTTCGTAAGTATCGTAGACGGTCGCGCGCCCGCCCCAGCTCTCCTTGTATTCGACCAAGCCGACGTTTAAATATCGACCTTGTTTTTCGGTCGAGATGCCGAAATCGAAATAACGTTTTTCGGCGTAATGCGCGGTAATCAATTCGTGCAAAATGGCGTCGAGCGCGCATAATTGCTTGCCCGCCGCGTTCGCCGCCATATATTGCGCGTGCGCGACGGTCTGGCTGGCGTAGACGATGGCGCCCGCCAGCATTTCATCATCGAGAAACGCGCCGAAAAGTTTGATGTTGTTTGGAAAACGTTCCGCCAAAAGGCGCATTTCCGCCGCCGTGTGAACCGGAACGACGTTGTATTTCGCCGCCAGAACTTCCGCTTCGAGCCGCATAAACGTTTCGAAATCGACGCTTTCGCGCACTTCGACGTTGTTTTTACGAGTTTGATTGATTGTCCACTTGCGCCCTTTGCTGACCGGCAGACGCTCTTTCAAATTAATCGTCGTGGAAGCTTCGCGTTTCACCAGCAGCGCGTCGTGGCGAAACAAAGCGTATAAATCTTCTTCCGCCGCCTGCGCGTGATAAATGTGCGGAACGGCTTTGTAGACGAGGCGCGCCGCGCCCGCATTTCCGGCAAATTCGATCAAGCTTTCAAAGATTTCCAGCATCGCCGGCGTTTTCATCCGCTGATTTGAAACCACGCCGCCGAAGGTCAAGCCGCCGTGCGAAACGAGCGCGTCGTCTTTTAAATTCGCGGGCATCACGGCGATTAATTTATTATCGGCGTCGCGAAACATCAGCGAACAATCCCTGAAGCGGTCGGCGTGATAATCCATATAATTGCGGTCGAAAAGAAACGTGCCGTTTTTCGAGTTTTTGACGAACTCGTTCCACTCGGCGCTTCGTTCGCCCGAATAGCGCTCGGCGCGAATCGACGCTTTTTCTGCCGTTTCGATTGTCGCTACAGTTTCTACCATTGTTCCAGAATCGCGTAGCCGAAGCCGGTTTCGCCCAGATTGTTACCGTTATAAAACATATAATAACGGTCTTTGTACCCAATCACGCTCGCGTAGGACATCGACTCGGAATCCCAGCCCGACTCGGAAACGTCGATGCCGATTTCTTCGTCTTTCCGCGTCCAGTTCAGGCAATCGTCCGATTCGGCGTAGCCGATGCGATACGCCTTTTTCGAATACGTGCGCGAAGAGAAAAACATTCGATATTTGCCTTCGGCGTGAATTATAAAAGGCTTGCCGAGCGCGTGCTCGTCGGCGTCTTTAAAATCAATCGCCACCGCGCCTTCTTCGCCCCAATTAACGCCGTCCGGCGATTCCAGGTATTTAATATTATAAACGGGCAGATATTTATCGCCCGACATCGTCCAGTCGCTGCCGCCGACATACCACATCTGAAATTTTTCGCCGTCGTGACGAACGTGCGCGGAAGTGCGATTCAGCATTTCCTTATCGCTGCGGTCGATGACCGGAACTTTCAAACGTCGCTCGAAAGTCTCGCCGCCGTCACGACTGACAGCCAAACCCTGAAACTGATAATACCGAACCTTCATTCCGAGCTGGTAGCCGACGTAATACATCCAAATCTCGTCGCCGACCTTCATCACGGTCGTCGGCAAAAGTCCGTTTTCGTCAAACGCGCCGGGCTGCCCGATGTCCAGAATCGGTTTTTGCGAAACTTTCAGAATCTTTTTCGGGTCTTCCGGCGAAACGTCGACATACGCGGCGCGCCCGACCATATTTTCGTCGCAGAAAGCGAGATAAATCCGCAAAACATCGTCTGAGATAAAATATGGCACGGGCGGAAAAGCGTATTTTTTTGCCCACGGCAGGCTTCCATCCGGCACGTAAATCAAGCCCTGTTTATTCCACTTCATTGATTCGCGTCGTCTCCCGTCGCCGCCGTTTCGGTTTCTTCTTTGACTTTCATCACGGCAAAGCTGTCTTTCGTCTCGTCCATTTTGCCCGGATTTCCTTTATAGATTTTGCGCGGCTCAGTGTGTTTGTGGATGACCGCGCCCATCGCGATGATATTGTCGGGCGCGATTTTCACATCGTTGGCGACCGAGCTGTTGACGCCCATAAACGAATTTGCGCCGACCGTACAGTAACCGGAAACGACCACGTGCGACGAGATGAAAACGTTGTCCTCGATAACGGTCTGATGCCCGATATGATTGCCGCTCCACAAAACGACGTTGTCGCCGATTTTGACTTTGTATTGTATGACGTTGTTTTCAAAAATAAAACAGTTTTCGCCGATTTCCGCGTTGTGCCAGACAAAAGCGGCGCTGCTAATCATCGACGCGCAGGTGTAGCCTTTGGCTTTCAAGGTTTTAAAAATTCTCGCGCGCACGCGATTCAATTGCGTGTAAGAAATCGCCGCAAACGCCAGATGCTCTTCGGGGCTGAAATGTTTTTCGATTTCTTCAAACGCGACGACCGGCAAGCCGAAAAACTCTTCGCGGTCTTTGAAAGCCGCTTCGACGGCGAAACCGACGACTTCGTGCGGCGAATCGAATTTGAAATACTCGTAGGCAAGCTCGGCGGTTTCGCCGATGCCGACGATGACCAAATCCCTTCCTTCCTCGTCTCTTTTATACTGTCCCGACAAAATGTCACCTCGTTTTATCAATGAATAATTACTGCGTTTTCCTGTTTAGAGCGCCGCCGTTCGCCAGTCGCAAATCGGGTGAATGACGCCCGGAAACTGGCTGAAATTGCTGTCGCGCGTCCGCAGATTGTCTTCCACGTCGAACACTAAAGTTTCTTCCATCCGCAAAAGCGGCACGCGCTGGTTCTGCCCGAACATTATGCTCAGGATATATTTTTTCGAGTTCAGAACGTTTCCCGGAAAAACGCCGGTCGTTCGATAAAAACCTTTTTTCATCTCCTCGCCGTTCATACAAACCGTGCCGATATGCGCGACGTGAATGCCTTGATTGTCGGTCAAATCCCACGTCACGTCAATTTTGGCGCCGTCCAGATGATTGTAAAACTCGGTTTCGATAACGACGTTATCGCTCGTTAAAATCGGCTCTTCGGGCAATTTGTTTTCGGCGTAAACGGCGACGCGGCGCACTTTTATCTTGTCGTTGCCGGGCATATCGCTTTCCGTCCACGCGCGCTGCGAAGCCATCTCGACGCCGTTCTGCAAATAATGATTGATGACGGAACCGGCGTCCGCATCAAACGTCAATTCGCCTCTCTGCATATAAAGCGCGCGCTGGCACAAGTTTTTGACCGCAATCATATTGTGCGAGACGAACAAAACCGTTCTGCCTTCCTTATCGGAAACCGACTTCATCTTGCCCAGGCATTTTTTCTGAAACTCGGCGTCGCCGACCGCCAGAACTTCGTCGACAATCAAAACTTCCGGCTCCAGGTTAGCGGCGACGGCAAAGGCGAGCCGCGTATACATACCAGACGAATAAAATTTCACGGGCGTGTCGATAAATTTTTCAATCTCGGCAAAATCCACGATTTCGTCAAACTTTTTGGCGATTTCCGTCTGCCGCATTCCAAGAATCGCGCCGTTCAAAAAAATGTTTTCGCGTCCCGTCAGTTCCGGGTGAAAACCCGTTCCGACTTCCAGCAGACTGCCGATGCGCCCGTAAAGCTCGATTTTGCCCTCGGTCGGCTCGGTAATGCGCGAAAGGACTTTTAAAAGCGTCGATTTGCCCGCGCCGTTGCGCCCGATGACGCCGACGACTTCGCCCGGCATCACCTCAAAATTGACGTCCTTCAGCGCCCACAAAGTTTCGCCCTCGCTCGCCTTGCCGCCGCGCCTGACCCAGTTGAGCGGCGCTTTCGCCGTCTGCACCAGCGATTCTCTTAAGGTGGAATACGGCGTCTGCGCGCCGCCGAGCGTGTAGCGCTTGCTTAAATTTTCGACTCGGATAATCGGCTTCATCTTTAAATCACGTCGGCAAAGCTACGCTCCATTTTACGAAAAACGTAAGCCGAAAAAAGCAATATCGCAAAGGTCATCGCCAGCGAAACGCCGAGGCTCGTCCAATCGAAAGGCTTTCCGAAACAAGCCGCGCGAAAGCCTTCAATCAAACCCGAAAGCGGGTTGAGCCGCATCAGCCAGCGCCAATTTTCCGGGATGATGCTGAGCGGGTAAATAATCGGCGTGGCAAACATTCCGAGCTGAATCAGAAACGGCAAAGCGTAGCGAATATCGCGGTATTTGACGTTGAGCGCCGACAGAAACATCCCGACGCCGACGGCGAGCAGCGTCAGTATCACGGTCAAAACCGGCAGCATCAATAGATTTATCGAAAAGCCCGCGCCGTAATAAATCATCAATAAAATCATCAAGCCGAAGGCGACGATTAAATCCAGAAGCCCGGCGGCGACGGCGGCAAACGGAATGACCATCCGCGGAAAATAAACTTTGGTAATCAGATTCGAGCTGCCGACCAGAGAGTTTCCGCTGTTGGTGACGGCGTTGGAAAAAAACGTCCAGGGCAGAAGTCCGGCGAAAGCGAAAAGCGGATACGGCACGCCGTCCGAAGGCATATTCGCCAAACGCCCGAACAGCAGCGTGAAAATTATCATCGTGAAAAGCGGCTGGATAATCGCCCACGCGACGCCTAAAAAGGTTTGCTTGTAGCGAACCTTGATGTCGCGCATCGTCAGGATGTAGAACAAATCGCGGTAATGCCACAAATCGCGCAAATTCAGCGCGACCAGATTTTTGCTCGGTTCGATGACGACGAGAGGCTTTTCGGGCAGTTCGTGGCGTCGAGCAATAACTCCTAAAGAATTTCCCGAAACCGGATTGGCGTTGTTGACCGGCTCGTTTTCAGTGCTGGTAGAAATCATCGTAAGTTATTAACTCATTCGGTGAGTAAAGCTTAAATTACAAACCTTAAGTGTAGTTATTGAATTAGTATAAATCAAACCGCAGGCTTTAAATTTTGTCGGCAACGGCTGTTTAGCCTGAGCCTTGAGTTTCTATTTTCAGTAATAATACTTGTCGGAACCGTATCTGATATTATGCCGGACGATTCGTCCCGCACCCGAGGCATTTCCAATACGACGAAAGAGTTCCCGCGACATACGTCCAGCTGGTTATCCTCATACATTTCGAACAATAGGCTTTAGTTGTATCTCCGCCTTTTATCATACTTCCAGTCTCCTGCTGCCTTTGTCTTCGTCAGCCGTATTGCAGCCATATTATCGACCTAATTTCACAGGTGAAAAATTTTCAAACACTCTGCATTTTGCCATATTCCTGACGGTTTGCAAAAAAATCTTTGACCTGCGCGGCGATATAATCGAGTAATTCTTCGTTCATCTCGGTGTGAATCGGCAGCGACAGCACGGCGTCGCAAAGCTTTTCCGTGATCGGCAAAACAAAATTTTCCGCGACATACGGCGCAAAAGCGATTTGGCGATAAAGCGGCAGCGGATAATAAGTCATCGACGGGATGCCTTTTTCCTGCAAATGCGCCATCAGCGCATCGCGCCTGCCGTTTTTGACGAGCAAAGTGTATTGATGAAAAACGTGCGTCGAATTCGGTTGCCGGACGGGCGTTTGCAGTTCCGCGATTTCGGCAAAAGCCGCGTCGTAAAAATCGGCGGCTTTTTGGCGAGCGGCGCAGTAGGCGTCCAGCCGTTTTAATTTAACGTCGAGAATCGCCGCCTGAATCGTATCGAGCCGCGAATTGACGCCGATGTACGAATGATAATAGCGCTGCGTCTGACCGTGATTGGCAATCATCCGCATCAATTCCGCCAAATTATCGTCGTCGGTAAAAATCGCGCCGCCGTCGCCGAAACAGCCGAGATTTTTCGATGGAAAAAACGAAGTCGTGCCGATGTGACCGATGGTTCCGGCTTTTTTCCGGCTGCCGTCGGCGAAAGCGTATTCCGCGCCGATTGCCTGCGCGTTGTCTTCGATGACAAACAGGTTATGCTTTTCCGCCACCTGCATAATCGCTTCCATATCGCAGGCTTGCCCGAAAAGATGAACCGGAACGACGGCTTTCGTTTTCGGCGTAATCGCCTTTTCGACGATTTCCGCCGTGACGTTAAAAGTGTCGGCGTCGACTTCGACCATTACGGGCTGAAGCTTCAACAAAGCGATGACTTCGGCGGTTGCCACATATGTAAAGCTCGGCACGATAACTTCGTCGCCTTCCTTCAAACCGAGCGCCATCATCGCAATCTGCAAGGCGTCCGTCCCGTTGGCGCAGGGAATGACGTGCCGCACGCCGAGATAATTTTCCAGATTTTTCTGGAAAGACTGCACTTCTTGCCCGTTAATATAGGCGGTCGAAGCGAGGCATTTTAAAACGGCTTCGTCGATTTCGCTTTTGATTTTTTCGTATTGACCCTTTAGATCAACCATTTGGATAGGATTCATTAATTACTAACCTTTGATATAAAACAATAAATAACGGTTTCGATTAACGGAGAAAATGCAAATTAAAATCATAACGGTTTATGCGAAATTTGCCAAAACGAGAGCTTTCGCGCCTGACGCGCCGCGGGCAGGAACAAAATTGCTCCGGCGACGTGTATTCATATGATTTTAAGATTGTTGATGAAATATGAAATGCTTGAACGCGCCGGCAGGCGTTTTACTCGCTTTAATTTTTTTTGCGATTTCCGTTGCGGGACGGGAGCAGAACGGATTGCCTGCGGTTTCGCGCCGACGGCTCAAACGAAGCAGCCGGAATTACGCCGCAAATTTTAATTTCCTGGCGACAGAACGACACGCTCTTTCAGAAAGCAAAACGCACGATTGAAACGCTCGAAAAAACATCGACGTTAAAATAATCGAGCATTCTTAGAAAATCGACCGGAGATTTACTCAACCGAATATTTGCGCAACAAAAGAACGAGATAAAATTCTTTATCTCGTTCTTTTGTTGCTTCTCATCTGTCGTTTAATTTAGTGGTCGTGTTTCGCGCCGTCGGGAATATTGCCGTGATAAATCTCGCCGCCCGCCGCCGAAAACTCTTTCGCCTTTTCCGCCATTCCGACCGCCAGCGCCTTTTCTTCCTCGATATTCTGCTCTCTGGCGTATTCGCGAACGTCCTGCGTAATTTTCATCGAGCAGAAATGCGGACCGCACATCGAGCAGAAATGCGCCAGTTTGGCGCCTTCCGCCGGCAAGGTTTCGTCGTGATATTCCTTCGCCACTTCCGGGTCTAAAGCCAGATTGAACTGGTCTTCCCAGCGAAACTCGAAACGCGCTTTCGAAAGCGCATTATCGCGATACTGCGCGCCCGGATGACCTTTCGCCAGATCCGCCGCGTGCGCCGCGAGCTTGTAGGTAATCACGCCTTCTTTGACGTCTTTTTTGTTCGGCAAGCCGAGGTGTTCTTTCGGCGTCACGTAACAAAGCATCGCCGTCCCGAACCAGCCGATCATCGCCGCGCCGATGCCCGAAGTGATATGGTCGTAACCGGGCGCGATGTCGGTCGTTAAAGGTCCAAGCGTATAAAAAGGCGCTTCGCCGCAGATTTCCAGCTGCTTGTCCATATTTTCTTTTATCAGGTGCATCGGCACGTGACCGGGACCTTCGATCATCGTCTGGCAATCCATTTCCCAGGCGATTTTCGTTAATTCGCCGAGCGTTTCCAGTTCGGCAAACTGCGCCGCGTCGTTCGCGTCGGCAATCGAGCCGGGACGCAAGCCGTCGCCCAGAGAAAACGAAACATCGTAGGCGCGCATAATCTCGCAAATCTCGCGAAAACGCGTGTAAAGAAAACTTTCTTCGTGATGCGCCAGACACCATTTCGCCATAATCGAGCCGCCGCGCGAAACGATTCCGGTCGTTCTTTGAGCGGTCAAACGAATAAAGGGAAGCCGCACGCCCGCGTGAATCGTGAAATAATCGACGCCCTGCTCGGCTTGCTCAAGCAGCGTGTCGCGGTAAATTTCCCAGGTCAATTCTTCGGCTTTGCCGCCGACTTTTTCCAGCGCCTGATAAATCGGAACGGTTCCGATCGGCACGGGCGAATTGCGCAAAATCCATTCGCGCGTGGCGTGAATGTTTTTGCCGGTCGATAAATCCATCACCGTATCCGCGCCCCACAGCGTCGCCCAGCGCATCTTCTCGACTTCTTCCTCAATCGAAGACGCAATCGCCGAATTTCCGATATTCGCGTTTATCTTCACGAGAAAATTTCGCCCGATCGCCATCGGCTCGGATTCGGGATGATTGATATTGGCGGGAATGATCGCCCGCCCACGCGCCACTTCTTCGCGGACAAATTCCGGCGTCACGAATTTCGGTAAGCTTGCGCCGAAAGATTCGCCCTGGTGCTGGTGATAAAGCGACGAACGGTCGTCGCCCGCGCCGTTCTGCATCGTCTCAAAAGCGATTTGTCGCCCGAGATTTTCGCGAATGGCGACGTATTCCATTTCCGGCGTGATGATTCCTTTTCTCGCGTAATGCATCTGCGTCACGCATTTTCCGCTTTTCGCGCGAAGCGGCGCCCGTTTCAAGCCCGGAAATTCTTCGAGCTTTCCGCGGTCTTTTATCTTGGCTATTTCCTCCGCGCCTTTCGTCAGATAACCGTTGTCCTGCGGCAAAATCTCGCGCCCGGCATATTCTTCGACATCATTGCGCCCCAGAATCCACTCGCGCCGCAGCTGCGGCAAGCCTTCGCGCACGTCGCATTTTTCGCTCGGGTCAGTCCAGACGCCGCTCGCGTCATACACGCGCACCGGCGGATTTTCCTCCAGAGCGCCGTCGAAATCCTTCGACGCGCTCAGAGCGATTTCCCGAAACGGAACGCGCAAATTATGTTTGTTTTGATTGATTGAATTGCCGTTGGTCTCCACGTAGATTTTGCGCGAAGCGGGCAATTTGACCTCGTCGCTGGTTTTTTCTTTTAAAATATCGGTCATTGTTTTTCTCCCTTCGTCGGTATTATCCGCAGCAGGTTCAAAGGATAACGCCCGTGACAGGCGAATCTCAGCCGCTCGTGCGGCTCTCCTGAAAATTGCTCAAAACGAGTTTATCAATTCAAAGGCGGAAACGCGACCGCGAGCTTTTCGCCGCTTGCCTTTCCGCCTCGCCAGCCAAATATAAAATTTTATTTATCGCAAAACGGTAACTCTTATCGTGCGCCCGTCGCTCGACACGTTTTCGCCTTCGACGTCAATCGCCTCGCCGATTCCCACCTCTCTGTATTGCTCGCCAGAGCCAGCCAGATTAACCGAACTGATGACGGCGAAATATGTTTTGCCGTCGCCGGTTTTGATTTCCGCCGTGTAGCCGTCTTTGCCTCTTTCTATTTGAGTTACCTTGCCCGCAACCGAAACGCTTTTTCCTTTAATTATTTCGTTAGACGAATTCTGCCGGTTCGAGCCGCAAGCGCTCAGCACAAAGACGACGCCAACAATTACAATCAGTATTTTTCCCATTTTTCCCGGTATTATCCGCACGGATTTTTAAGGTAATATTACATAGATTGAAACAAATCGCAGCGTTTGTTTCCCTGAAAACTTTTGCTCTCTACATTTTACCAAATCGCCGGATTATTTAACCAGCCGCGCCCGCCCGCGCGTAGTTATCCGCCGGTCTTTATCTTTTCGAATTCGCTCGTCTTATGATTTCAGCATCTCGGTTTGTTCTATCAAAACTTCGGGTTTTTGAATCGCTTCCTGCTTTTTGAATAATCTTTCTTTGATTCTGAGAGCCTTTTTTTCAATCGCGAACCACGAAAACATCGCCAGCGGGACGGTGAACAGAAACGACAGGACGCACATCAAAAGCCAGGGAATCTGCGCGCCGAAAAAATGAATGATGGTTTGCTGGACGGTCCACGAGTAGATATAAAGCCCGTAGGAAAAATCGCCGAGGCGCGCGACGTTGTGGAGCCGTATTTTCGGCTCGAAGACAAACCAGAAAGTTATATAGGGCAGGCAGAGATAGCTGAAAATGACGCCCATATTTTGATAAAAAGCCACGCACCAAATCGCTAAAACGACCAGGCTCCACGAAAAGCGAAGC
Organism: Pyrinomonadaceae bacterium; assembly: GCA_036388635.1. GTDB lineage: Bacteria > Acidobacteriota > Blastocatellia > Pyrinomonadales > Pyrinomonadaceae > JALZHR01. Next base: position 31,922 of record DASVRL010000206.1, on the reverse strand, counting down.
GGGATTTTATCGCGGAACAGAAAAAATAAAGCGCCCGTGCCGAAATAAATCGAAAGCGTGAAATACTGAACGGGCAGATGCAGAATGGGAATGGTGAAAGTAAAATATTTCGTCTGGTAAATAATCACCCACGCGATTAAGCCGAGAAAATAAAAAGCGGCGTAAACGTAGCGGTTTCGCAGGATAAACAGAAAATGCAGAAGAACGACGCCGACGTAGCAGGTAAATTCGAACGGCAGCGTCCAGAGCGAGCCGTTGACGAAATTCCGCAGCGGATTATCGGTAAAAACTCCGGGCAATTCGTAAACGATGCGGTAAAGATTGACGTTTAATAAATAGCGATAAGTGCCGTAGCTGGAAAAATATTCGGCTAAAGAGAGCGTCGTCACAATCGGTCCCCAGATAAAGGCGGCGATGACGATATCGACTATCAGCGCGGGAAAAATCCGCAGGGCGCGTTTCGTGAAATACGTGGCGTAACTCGAACTGCGCAGAAGGCTCTGCGTTATCAGATAACCGCTGATCGCAAAAAATATCCAGACGCCGAGATTGCCGAAAGTCATCTGCCCGCCGGTCAGAAACGTCATCGGCTCGCTTTCGGCTAAAGGTCGCTGCGCGGTTCCGAGCAGGTAAAACGAATGCGAGAAAACGACCATCGAAGCTGCCAGCAGCCGGATAAAATCAAAATTGTTGGTTTTGTGTTCATCAACCGCTCTGTGAAAAGCCACGCGAAGAATTACCTCTCTTTTATCCGGGCGTTTTAAGGGAACTATCAATTGACGCTCGGTTTACATCGTTGAAGACACGGGTTTTTGTCTCGGAGAGTGTACCAGATGAAAGGAAAACTGCAAAGAATTATAACGGGAAGACGCGCGATTCGACGCAAAAAAATTATAAATACATAATATTTTTGTCAAAAAGATTCCGTATTTGGCGATGAAAGTATAATTCAGTAAAGTTGAAACAGATTTATGAATATTCTCTCGCTGGAAAATGTCAGCAAAAATTACGGCATCAAACCGCTTTTTGAAAATGTCAGCATCGGGCTGGAAGACAGCGACAAAATCGGGATTATCGGCGCCAACGGTTCGGGCAAGACGACGCTTTTGCGAGTCGTCGCCGGACGCGAAGCGCCCGATACGGGGCGCGTCGTGCGGGCAAATAACAAAACGCTCGCCTTTTTGTCGCAGAATCCGCAGATTGACGAAGAAGCCAGCGTTCTGGAAACGATTTTCGCGGCGTCGGGCGGCGTGATGAAATTGATTCGGGATTACGAAGCGGCGTGTCACGATTTGGCAATCGCGGGCGCCAGCGAGAAGCTGCTCGAAAAAGTTTCCGCGCTGCAACACGAACTGGAACTCGCCGGCGGCTGGGAAATCGAGACGAACGCGCGAAACGTTTTGACGCGGCTCGGCATCTACGACACCGCCGCCAAAATGAAAACGCTCTCGGGCGGGCAGCGAAAACGCGTCGCGCTCGCGCACGAGCTTATTTTCAAGCCCGACATTTTGATTCTGGACGAGCCGACCAATCATCTGGACGCCGACACCATCGAATGGCTCGAAGATTATCTGAAAAGATACACGGGCGCGCTGCTTTTGGTGACGCACGACCGGTATTTTCTCGACCGCGTGACGAATCGAATTTTTGAAATCGACCGCGGCGCGGTTCAGAGCTTCGACGGAAATTACGCTTATTATCTGGAAAAAAAAGAAGAGCAGGAAACCCTGCGCGCCGTCGAAGGTCACAAGCGCGAGCAGCTCATCAAAAAGGAGCTGGCGTGGCTCAGGCGCGGCGCGAAAGCCCGCACGCGAAAGTCGAAACATCGCATCGGCGCCGCCTACGATTTGATGGCGCAGCCGAAAGAAAAAGCGAAAGCCGAAATCGACATCGCCATCGGCTCAAAGCGGCTCGGCTCGAAAATCATCGAGTTGCGCAACGTTTCAAAATCTTACGACGGGCGGAAACTGATTGACGATTTTACGTATCTTTTGAAGCGCGACGACCGCATCGGCATTATCGGCGCCAACGGCGCGGGCAAGACGACTCTTTTGGAAATTGTCACCAATCGGATCAAGCCCGACGCGGGCGAAATCGAAATCGGGCAGACCGTCCACATCGGTTATTACGACCAGGAAAGCCGCGCTCTGAACGAACAGCAGCGCGTCATCGATTACATCCGCGAAGTTGCCGAATACGTGACGACCGTTGACGGCAATCAAATCACCGCCGGGCAGATGCTCGAAAAATTTCTGTTTTCGCCGGCGGCGCAGTATTCGATAATCGGAAATCTGTCGGGCGGCGAGCGGCGCCGGCTTTACCTGCTGAGAATTTTGATGGGCGCCCCGAACGTTCTGCTGCTGGACGAGCCGACCAACGACCTCGATATTCCGACGCTGATTGCGCTGGAAGAATATCTGGACGATTTTGCCGGAGCCTTGATCGTCGTCAGCCACGACCGGTATTTTCTCGACCGCACGATCGATACGGTTTTCAAGTTTGAAGACGCGGGCGTAATCCGCGAATTTCCCGGCGATTATTCGACCTATCTGGAAATTACGGAACGCGAGCAGACGGAAAGAGCGGAAACGCGCGCGTCGGCAAAAGTGCAGAATACGGAATCTAATAGTCCGGTGCCCGGAAAGGCGGAAAAATCCGAATCGAAAAAACTCTCGTTTAAGGAAAAACGCGAGCTGGAAGCGCTCGAAGCGCAAATTCCCGAAACCGAAAAACGTCTGGCTGAAATCGAAAACGAGTTAACCCGATTTGCCACCGACGCTTTCAAAGTCAACGAGCTTTTCACCGAACAGCAAAAATTAAACGCGCAGCTCGAGCGCGACGTGGAACGCTGGGCGGAACTTGCCGAGAAAGACGGTTAAAAGTGCTGACTTTTATGTGCCGGGTAAAGGGATTTATCGTTCATCATTAAATTCAACCCTTAAAACTCAGCACTCGATAATAAACGTTATGGCGATTTCGTGCGGAAAATGCGGGCGGCAATATGATGTGACGCTGTTTCAGTTCGGGCGCACGATTAACTGCGCGTGCGGAGCGCGGGTCGGTTTCGAGCACCGGATAAATTTACCGGTCAACGCTGAAATCAAATTTTTCGCCGACGTGATGACGGCGCGCGTCGTGCGCTGGCTGCGGGCAATCGGGATTGATACGGTTTGGGAAGACGCCATTTCAGACCGCGATTTGGTTAAAAGAGCCATCGAGGAAAAGCGTTTTATTTTGACGCTCGATAAACCTTTGATGGAAGAATGGCGCGTCGATAACGTTCTGCTTTTGCAAAGCGAAAATCCGCCGGAGCAGTTTCAGCAGATAATCGAGCATTTTGATATTAAAAAACCGAAGGAATTTTTCACGCGCTGTCTGGTCTGCAACACGCCTTTCCGCCGCGCGAGCGCCGAAGAAATCCTCGCCGCCGCGCCGCCGGACGTGCGAAAAAATCAGGAAACGTTTGATTATTGCCCGAATTGCAAAAAAGTTTACTGGCAAGGCTCGCACACGAAAAGAATGCGGCAGGCGATTGAAGAAACGTTTGAAAGGCAAAAGGCAAAATAGCAGGATTGAATTTCGGATTAATTTCGCCTCATTCGTTTTGCCTTAATCAAGTCTAATCGGTTTGTTGCTGTGACCGTTGGTTTTGGCGATTTTGGTCATATAGGCGCTTTCTTCGACTTTGCCGACGGTTTGGCGGAGCATTTCGCGCAGGCGGTCGAGCCGTTCGGCGGTCGAGCGTATTTCCAGAAATTCGTATTTGACGTCCGGCTGGAGATTAAACGCGGCGGCGATTAAAAACGAAAGATGCTGCGGCTCGACCTGCGGAATTTCCGGCATTCTGCCGCGCTCGCCGCTGAGGTCGTGCGCCGCTTTCGCCACGCGCATAAACAGCGCGAAAACTTCGTCCGCCAGAGATTGGAGAACGCTCTCGTCTTCGGCGTCATCTTCAAAAAACGAAACTTCTCCGATTAAATACGGCTCGCCCGCTTCGACGTAGCTCTCTACGCGATAACGAATCAAACCGACCGTCACGATATTGGCGCGCCCGTCTTCGAGCATCTGCACGTTGCGCACTTCCGCCGCGCAGCCGAAACTGCCGATTTCGGGCTTTTCGATCGTCGATTCTTCCGCGCTGAAATAAGAAACGCCGAAAGTCTGGTTGGTCAGCTGCACGTCCGTCAGCATCTGCCGGTAGCGCGGCTCGAAAATGTGCAGCGGCAAAAGCTCGTTCGGCAGCAAAACGACCGGCAACGGAAAAAGCGGCAGTTTTGTAATACCGCGCATTCTGTCTATGGCTTCGGACATTCTTATACTTTAAATTAGGCGTCGGCGATTAGCAATTAGCTGTTAGCGGTTAGTCATTAGCCAATCGCTTTTCCCGCTGACGGCTGACGGCTAATCGCCGTCAAGCTATTTTCATCGAAATAAAATCGACAATCTTTTCCGGTTCGTCGTCGCTGAGCGCCATTCGTTTTGCCCCGATGACGGCTTCCGAGATATTTTCGACGCGCGTTTTAAAGCGGTTGTCGCGGACGATTAAATCTTCGATGACGCGGCGTTCGAGCTTTTCGCGCGAGGCGTCTTCTTCCAAATCGGCGGCGACGGCATACTCGACCGGCGCGGAATGATTTTTGATGCGGACGTGCAGCGCGTTCGTCAATCGCTGCGCTTCCTCGCGGATTGTTTTTAGCTCCAGAAGGGAATTCGGAAAACCGAGATGCCCGCGCAGAGTGATTTCGATAATCGGCGCGAGGGAAACCGATGAATTATGAACGCTGAACGATGAATTCGCCGCCTCGCGTTTTGCCTTCATCATCTCGCGCACTTCGTTTACCGGCTCGCCTTCTTTTGCGGCGTTCGACGTTTTGTTTTCTTCGTTCATTGTCCCGCGTTCATCGTCCCGCGTTTCATTCAAGCCTCGGGCTTGCTTTCTGACCATTTCCAAAACGCCTTCGGTAATCGCTTTTGCTTCTTCAAAGCCGGAAACGTCGAACGAAAGACGCTGAAACGGGCGCTGGTGATAATCGCGCATATGCCGCGCCGTGATTTGATTTTGGTCGTCGACTTCGACCAGAAAAGCGCCGCGCGTTTCGCGATATTCGTCGATGCTGGTGATTTCGAGCGAGCCGGGATTAAACGCCCAGTTGTCAATCTCGTAATGCTTGTGCGTGTGTCCGAGCGCGACGTAATCGGTGACTTCCTTCAGCTCTTTCAAATTCGCCAGCGACAGCGCGGGAATCGGGTGTGTCTGGTGACCTTCGACGTCCGTATGCAGCAGCAAAATGTGAAGCGCGCCGGCGCGCCGGTTGTCTTTCAAGGCTTTGGTCAGCATCGGAATCGCCCAGTTTGCCGACGCGCCGTACCAGTTCGAGCCGAAAATCCTGGCGTTGCCGATGTCTACAAAACCGCCTTTCCCGTCTTCTGCGTCCCACGCCTCGTAAATCATTTTGCCTTCGATGTTTTTCGGCTCCAGCAAATATAAAAGATTCCAGTTTGCCAGCGAGCGCAGCCAGCTGTATTCGCTGTCGTTGTGTTTCTGGTCGTGATTGCCTTCAATCGTGACGACCGGAATGCCGGCGTCGCGCAGCAGGCTCAAACCGGCGAAGGCGTAATTCATCGTTTCGGGCGGCACGTTGCGTTTATGAAAAAAATCGCCCGCCATAATGACGAAATCAACCTTTTCGCCGATGGCATATTTTTTGATGACATCGATCCAGGCGTCGAAAAAATCGCGCGGAGATTCGTTGAGCTGGTAGCGCGTGCAGCCGAGATGAATATCGGAAATGTGCAGGAATTTCATAGCTTTATTATACCAGAAAGATTTTTTAACGCGGAGATGCCGAACGGCAGGCGGGCGCGAGAAATAAAACGGCTTTTTTAATTTAAATTTGCCTTTGCCGTCTTTGTCTCTTTGCTTGTTTGCGTTAAATTACTACAGCTATGAACAAAGTTATTCTTATCACGGGCGCGTCGAGCGGCATCGGCAGGGAAACGGCGAAGCTTTTTCAAAGCAAAAACTGGAAAGTCGCCGCCACGATGCGCGCGCCGGAAAAAGCCGAAGATTTGCGAAAGATTGCCGACGTCGAATGTTTTCGCCTTGACGTGACGGACACCGATTCGATAAAAAGCGCGATTGCCGCGACGATGGAAAAATTCGGACGCCTCGACGCCGTCGTCAACAATGCCGGCTACGGGCTGGTCGGCGCGTTTGAAGCCGCCACCGACGAGCAAATCGAAAAGCAGTTTCAGACCAACGTCTTCGGCTTGATGAACGTCTGTCGCGAAATTCTGCCCGTTTTCCGCGAGCGCAGAAAAGGCATTATCGTCAACGTCGCTTCGATGGGCGGGCGCATCACGTTTCCGCTCTACAGTCTTTATCACGCGACGAAATGGGCGGTCGAAGGCTTTTCCGAATCTTTGCAGTACGAGGTCGAACAATTCAATATCCGCGTCAAAATCATCGAGCCGGGACCGATAAAGACGGATTTCTACGACCGTTCGATGGATTTGACGCGGCGCGAGGGCTTGACGGCTTACGACGATTTTATCGAGCGGGCGCTGCCGAATATGCAGAAAGCCGGAGCCGACGCGCCCGGCGGCGACATCGTCGCGGCGACGATTTACGAAGCCGTGACCGACGGTTCCAAAAAAATGCGTTATCCGGTCAATTCAAAGATGGTTTTAGCGGCGCGCCGGCTTCTGCCGGACAGTTTGTTTTTCAAAGTAGTAAAAAGCGCGGTTTTGAAATAGCAAAACGGTAAAAAAAATGCGATTATAAACATCAAGTATTTGTAAAGCCCAATCCAATTCAAAAACTTTCCCCGTTTATGAGTAAAGGTATGAGAAAACGAATAAAAATATCTCTTCATTACAATTACGCCGGTTTAATTTCACTGTCTTTTCCGCTCAATCAATGTTCTTATGTGTGGCAGCATACATAAATGTGGTATAGTCAGTTTCACCAGAAACGCGTCCCGGCATTAAAATATCGAGTTTCAAAGCTCTTTTCTGATGTCTTCGTCGTTTCGGTTTTGTTCTTGAGTGCTCCCGATCATTAAACCCCAGTTTTAAACGATTAATCAGGGGATTGATTAGTTCTCAGTCAGAACGAAAATAATATAATCAAGCTGTAACAAAACCTGTAAACAAGCATTTTGTTGTTTATTTCTCGATTGTTACCACGCTGCTATAGAAAAAGAATTTATGAAAATCCTGCTTTATAATCCCGACAACGGCGTCACGCGCAATTTTATGCCGCATCTCTGGATGTTTCTCCTACAAGCCCTCACGCCGAAAGAACACGAAGTGATTTTGATTGACGGCAACGCGAAAGCGATGAGCCGCGAGGAACTGGTCGCGTATTGCCGCCGGGAAAACGTCGGTCTGGTCGGCATCGGCGCGATGACGCGAATGGTCGCGCGGGCTTATCACTTCGCCGACGCTCTGCGCGAAGCCGGAATAAAAGTCGTTATGGGCGGACCGCACGTCACCGAATGCCCGGACGAAGCGCTCGGCAAAGACGGCGGAATCCGCCACGCCGACGCGGTCGCTCTGGGCGAAGCCGACGAAACCTGGGGCTTAATCGTCGCCGATGCCGCGCGCGGCGAGCTGAAAGAAATTTACCAGCCCGAAACCGACGCGAAGGGCAACGACAAAAAGCCTTCTTTGCAGCCTTATCCGCATATCCCGTGGGAAACTCTGGATTTGGAGCAATTCAGCCTCGTGCCGAAATTCTTGCGCTCGTATCTGTCAAAAATGGGCGACGGCTGGGGAAGTTTTCACGTCGTGCCGATTGAAACCGGGCGCGGCTGTCCTTACGGCTGCGAGTTCTGCACCGTGACGGGATTTTTCGGCGATTCGATTCGTTTTCGCACGAACGAAAGCGTGGTCGAAGAACTTTTGAGATTAAAAGAACGCGCCAAACGCGAAAAAGGACAAATCTCCGTTTTCTTTATCGACGACAATCTCGCCATCAACAAAAAACGCGTCAAGTCACTGCTCAGAGATATTATCGCCGCCAATGCGCAATTGCCCTGGGTCGCGCAAATCAGCGCCAATCTGCTGGGCGATGAAGAGCTGGTCGATTTGATTGCCGAATCCGGCGGCAAATGGATTTTTATCGGGATGGAATCGATCGACCCGCAAAATATGGCTTCGGTCAACAAAAATTTCTCCAAACCCGCTGACTATAAACAGGTGCTCGACCGCCTGGCAAAACGCAATATTTACGCGATTACGTCTTTCATTTTCGGAATGGACAACGACACGCCGGGCGTCGCCGAGCGTACCGTCGAACAAATCGAAAGCTGGGCACCGGGTCTGCCGGTTTTCGGTCAACTGACGCCGTTTCCGGCAACGCCGCTTTATACGCGTCTGGAAAAAGAAGGCAGATTGTCGCGTCCGAAACACTGGATGGAATTCGCGCCGTTTGTGATGGCGCACACGCCCGCGAAAATATCGATTGAACAAGCGCGAGTGGAAACCATTTCCGCCTGGTCCCGCTCTTACAGTCCGGAAAGAAATGCCGAAGTGCTCGAAGCGCTCAAAGACAAGCCAATCGGCTATCGCATCAGCCATCTGGTTTCGCGTTTTTTCTTTCGCGGAATTTATTTTCCGCAGATGAACAAACGGGCGTGGATGAAATTGTTTTTCGATAATCGAAAGGCGCTTTACGGACTGGTCAAAGAAGGCGCGAAAGCTTATCGAAACGCGCGCCGCAACAAAACAGTGGCGTCCGAATCGCTGCCGACCACCGAGCAGATTTAAGAATCCATTTGTATAAATTCGGAAACATTTCGGCGGTGTAAAAATTTTTACACCGCCGATTTATTTTGTCAGGTTATGCCTGTTTATTATTTTCGATTCATCTTTTTGTAAAGCTCGATTCCTTCGTCCACAATTTTTTTCGCTTTTATCGCCGCAAAGCGTCCGAGCGGTTTAAATTGCTTGCCTTTCGCCTCGTTGTAGGAAACGAAAAAATGCTCGATTTCGTCGACCAGCGTTTCGTTTAAATGGTTGATTGATTTGACGTTTTCGTGAAGGCGCGAATTGGCGGCGACGGCGATTAATCTATCGTTGCGCCCGGTTTTACCGTCCCTTTCGGTTTGTTCGGCTTCGATGACGCCGATCAGGCGCGCGGGAATCAGACAGCCAACAAAAGCCGGTTCGTCCAGCAAAACCAGCACGTCGAGCGGGTCGCCGTCGCCGCCGAGCGTGTTTGGAATAAAACCGAAATCGAACGGAAAAGAATGCCCGACCGCCAGCACGCCGCCGAGCTTGAAAAGCCCGAGCTTTTCGTCAAACTCGTATTTGTTGCGGCTGCCTTTCGGCGTATCGACAATAACATTCAGATCGCCCGATTCTTCGTCAAACGGCGGAACTTTATCGAACGGACTGTTTTGTTTCTGCTGCATAAAACAATTTTGGAAATGGATTTACACGTTTTCTTCGCGTTCTTCGCGCGCTTGGCTTCTAAAGCGGGACAGATTTTTTTTAAATAATACGCGTTAAATTTTCGGAAACGGAATTTTCCGCTTGAAAAGCAAAGCGCGCGAAGTTAAAAGCTTTCGTTTGATTTGGCTTTTGTGCGCAGGCGTCCGAACTCGCGCAAAAGCGGCTTTAAATGCTGAACCGTCGCGTCGTGCGCCGCGCTGTTGGTCGCTAAAATGCCGTTATGATTCTGCACGTCGTGCAAATCGTAGCGCATCGGATAGCCGAAAAGGTCGGTCATTTTCCCGCCCGCTTCTTCCAGAATAATCTGCGGCGCGCAGGTATCCCAAAATTTTGTGCGCGGGCTGAGATGAATGTATAAATCGCAGATTTGCTGGGCAATCAAGCCGATTTTGATGCCGACCGAGCCGCGCTGGATTTCCTGCCGGAAGCCGAAATCATCGATAATGCGATGCATTTTCGGGCTGCGGTGATTACGACTCGAAGCCAGAAGCATTTCCGTAAAATCCGTTTTGTCGGAAACGTGCAGGCGCTTCGGCGATTCGTCGTTCTGAATCATAAACGCGCCCGCGCCTTTCGCCGCAAAATACAGAGTGTTGTGAACCGGCAGAAAGACGACGCCTAAAATCACCTCGCCGCCCTCGGTCAAACCGATTTGCACGCCGAAATCGCCGTCTTTTTTGATAAATCCCCAGGTGCCGTCAATCGGGTCAATCATCCAGACGCGGTTTCTGCTGGCGCGAATTTCTATCAAATCGTCTTCTTCTTCGGACAAAACGCCGTCTTCGGGAAAAGCTTCGGTCAAGCCGGCGACAATCATCCGGCTCGCCGTTTTGTCGGCTATCGTGACGGGTTCGGAGAAATTGTCGGCGCCGAGCTTTTGTTCGGCAATAATTTCCAGCGCGTAGAATTCCAGAATTGTTTTGCCCGCCGCGCGCGCCAGCGCAACGGCAACTTCGAGTTCTTTTTCCAGCATTACTTAAAATTTACCACAAAGATTTAGCCGCCGGGAAAACAGAAAGACGCAGTGAAGGAAAATGAAACCGCACAAAGACACCGATAGACACGGACGTTTCAAACGCGATGGACGTAAAGACCGGATAAAATCCTTCTTTTATCCGTGCGCATCCGTGCCTGTCTGCGGTTTTATTTTCTCAAAAATCTCAGCGCTCTTCAGCGGCTAAAACTTTATGGTAAACTCAAACGTATGGCAGAAAGTCTGGCTTTTTCAAAGACGAAAGAGCGGAAAGTAATCTACGAAGAGCTTGCGCCGCAGATTGCCGCGCTGGTGGCGGGCGAAACGGATTTGGTCGCGAATTTGGCAAATATCAGCGCCGCGCTGAAAGAAGCGTTCGGATTTTTCTGGGTCGGTTTTTATATTAAAAAGGAAAATCAGCTTGTTCTGAGCGCGTTTCAAGGCTCGATTGCCTGCACGCGGATTGATTTTGACAAAGGCGTCTGCGGGCATTGCTACACGACGCGGCGTACCGTGATAGTGCCGGACGTCGAAAAATTTCCCGGTCATATCGCTTGCAGCTCGCTTTCGAAATCGGAAATCGTTTTGCCGATTTTTGACGCGGCGGGCGAAGTTTTCGGCGTGCTGGACGTGGACAGCGATAAACTCGACGATTTTTCACAAACCGATGCGGAAGGTTTGCAAAAAATCGTAAACATTATTGAAAGAATAATTTAATGACTGAAAAATTTGCGACGCGGGAAGGCACAAAAAAATACGCCCGAAAATTCACAAAAGCCGCCGCCGGACATTTCCGCTGGGCGCAGAACCTGATTGTTTCGTCAATCGGCATCGGCACTTATCTCGGAAACTGGGACGCGGCGACCGACGAAAGTTATACGAACGCGATTGCGCGCTTTGTCGAACTCGGCGGAAACGTTATCGACACGGCGGCGAATTATCGTTTTCAGCGCAGCGAGCGAAATATCGGAGAAGCCCTGAAAATTTTAGGCGAAAAAGGCTTCGGGCGCGACGAAATCGTGATTTGCACGAAAGGCGGCTACCTGCCGTTTGACGGCGAGCCGCCACGCGACGTTCGCTCGTATTTTCAGGAAAACTTTGTCGCTAAAGGCATTGCCGCGTTTGACGATTTGGTCGGCGGCAGTCATTGTATGACGCCGAAATATCTGGAAAGCCAGGTGAATCAATCGCTGCAAAATATGCAGCTCGATTCGCTGGACGTTTTTTACATTCACAATCCGGAATCGCAGCTTTCCGAAATTCCCGCGACCGCGTTTGAAGCGCGGCTGGCGCGGGCGTTCGAAAAGCTGGAAGAATTAAGGCAAAACGGCAAGCTGCAATTTTACGGCGCGGCGACGTGGAACGGTTTCCGCGTTCCGCCCGGCAACAACGGCTATCATTCGCTCGAAAAAATGGTGAACGTCGCGCGGCAAATCGGCGGTGAAAATCACGGTTTTCGCTTTGTCCAGCTACCGTTTAATCTGGCGATGCCGGAAGCGCTGCTTTTGCCGAACCAGCAGTTTGGCGGGCAGGTTTTATCGACGCTGGAAGCGGCGCAAAATCTGGACGTTTCGGTCGTGTGCAGCGCTTCGATTTTGCAGGGAAAACTGGCGCGGAATCTGCCGGCAAACGTTCGCGAAACGCTGGGAAATACCGAATCGGACGCGCTCGCCAGCCTGCAATTCGTTCGCTCGACCTCTTTTGTGACGACGGCGCTGGTCGGAATGAGCAAGGAAAAACACGTCGAAGAAAATATGCGCCTGGCGCACATCGAGCCGGTTTCGGCGGAAACTTATCAGCGATTGTTTTCGTAAATTTTAAAGATGAAAATAGCGACATTTCTAATCACGGCGCTGGCAAACGCCGGCATCAGCTTTGTGATGTTCTTTATGCTGTTGCTGGCGATGAACGGGTTTCACGAGAGCGACGCGACGCCCGGCTTGCTTTTGTATATCGTTTGGGGTTTGCTTTCCGCCGTAATTACTGGCGTTTTAGGCATTCTGCTGGTAAATTACCTGGCGGTGAAAAAGTCTCTGAATAAAATTGCGGCGACAGCGATTTGCAGTCTGATTTTTATTATCGTCGGCGGTGTTTCAGTGGCGGTCAGCTTTTTCGCCGCGGTTCTTTTAGCATCGGCAATGAGGTGAAATTTATGGCGGCAGGCGACCGAAAAATCGATAATTATAGGGAGTTCTGGGATTTCTACGTGCTGGAGCACAGCAATCCGCTGACGCGCTGGTTTCATTTTATGGGGACGACGCTCGGCTTGATTCTGCTCGTCTGGTTCGTGCAGCTCGGAACGTGGTATTATCTGCCGCTTTGCCTGCTGACGGGCTACGCTTTCGCCTGGTTTTCGCATTTTTTTATCGAGAAAAACCAGCCCGCAACCTTTAAATACCCGCTCTGGTCATTTATTTCCGACTACAAAATGATGTGGTTTATGCTGTCGGGCAGAATGAACGAGGAAGTCCGGCGCGTCAGCAATAAATAATAGTTTTCAAAGGGAATTTCAATGCTGCAAGGAAAATTCGAACGGAATATTCGGGACGGAAGTTTCAAATTATCAACTGTCGAACGGATTCCGGCGCTGCGTTAATTCTCGACGCGATTAGTGAAATGTCATCCTTATCTAGCCCGGACTGTCCTGTCGATTTTCCTTTGTACTCCTTCGCGCTTTTACCGCGAAAATTCTTTTTACTTCAGAATCCTTTTCAAATTATCTTTCGCCAGCTTGTTTTCCGGGTCTAATTCCAGCGCCTTGCGGTAATCGGTGATGGCTTGTTCGATGCTGCCGATGTCTTCATACGCCGCGCCGCGATTGTTGTAAGCGGAAAAATGATACGGATTAAGCTCGGCGGCTTTGGTGTAATCGGCGATAGCTTTTTGAAATTCGCCGGTCGCGTGATAAGCGGCGCCGCGATTATTGTAAATCGCGTAATCGTTCGGATTTAATTCGATTGCCAGCGTGTAGGTTTCAATCGCTTTATCAAATCTCTTGCGCGCGTAGAAATTATCCGCCTGCCGGTAAAATTCTTTGGAAGCGCGAATCGCCGCGTCATCGACCGGCTCGATAGCCGAATTTGCGCTCGACGAATTTGTGTTTGACGAACCGAGATTGACCAGTGCCGTCGAAGACAACAAACCGTACATCGTCACAACCAGCAAAACGATTGCCACGCCGATGGCTAAAAACGAGAAAATCGCCGCCGTCGAAAAATTACGATTAGCCAGAGCGTGCAGCGAATTGTTTAAAAAATTTCCTTCTGTTTTGACGGGAATTCTCATTCGCGTGCCGAGTTCGACGGAATCGGCGGCGGGCGGCGAAACTTTGACGGTTTCAAAAGGCGACGGCTGCGCCTCGGTCGCCCACCATTCGAGAAAACCCTCTAAATCCTCGCGCATCGCCGAAGCCGATTGATACCGGAGCGGCGGATTGCGGTCCGGCTCGCGGTCTTTTTCCAGCGCCTTATAAATGATTTGCTGCAAGCGCTGCGGAATGTCGCCCGGCATCGGCTCGGGTTCTTTCATCAAAACCGCGTACATAATTTCGGACGGCTGACCAAGCGGAAACGGCAGTTTGCCGGTCAAAAGATGATAAAGCAGAACGCCGACCGACCAGACGTCCGTCTGCACGCTGCGGACGCCTTCAAACGATTCCGGCGACATATAGCTGTGCGTGCCGATGACGGTCGAGCTGACCATCGTCGTTTCGACCGCGCGCGAGATGCCAAAGTCGGCGAGCCGCGGCGTATCGCCCTGCATCAGGATATTGGCGGGTTTAATGTCGCGGTGAATGATGTTTTTGGAATGCAGATATTCCAAGCCGTTGAGGACGCCGATGACGATGCGCACGGCTTGCTGAACGGGAATTCTGCCGTGTTTTCTCAACATATCGGCGAGCGAACCGTCTTCGATATATTCGCTCAGGATAACGACCTGACCATCGTAAACGTCCGCGTCGATCAAAGGCAGAACGTTCGGATGCCCGCTCGCTTTTTCCCAGAGCGTCGCTTCCTGGCGGATGGCTTCGAAATTAAATTGACCGGCGTGCGGCAGCTTCATCGCCACCTTTTTGGTGACGAATTGCGAACGTTTTTCCGCCAGCCAGACTTCGCCGAAACCGCCTTTGGCGAGCTTTTTGATTAATACGTATTGCCCGAATTTTTGCCCTGCCTGAAACATTGATTTATTTGATTATAAGCAAACCGGATTGGTTTTATGTAAATTTATTTAAGATAAGTTTGTATTTCGGCGATGGATTCGGGCGAAATCAGTTGAAAAACGCGTTTATCGGTATCGACCGGCAGGTGTTTCGCCGTCAAACTGTCGGTAATCACAAACTCGCACGAATCCAGACCTTTTTTCCAATCCGCTTCGCCGGCGCGGCGCACCACCAGATTTTCTTCGCCGATGCCGACGGCGACGAGCATCGTCTGCGACCAGCGCAGAAACTTTTCCCAGTGCGAGGCGACGCCGACCAAATCCGTTTCGCCCGGTTTTTCCTTGCCGCGCATCGAATCCTGCACGGAATTTAATTTCAGACGAACGAAAGCGGCGGGCGCGGCAAAATTTTCCGCCGCATCCGAAAGGGAAACGATTAAGGCGTTTGCGGCGAAACCGTCCTTTTCGGCTTTGGCAAAATCGACGGCGGAAACCGGCGCGCTGAAATGCGCGGAGATTTCGCAGGCGAGAATGCGGCACAAATCGGCATCCGTTTCGACAATCACGATTTTCTGCGGCTTTTTCGCCTGCAGCCAGAAATTAAGCCGCGTTTTTATCTGCCTGTTTTCAAAACCGCGCCGCCGCGCTTCGTTCAGAAAAGACGAAATCAAGCGGTCGAGCTCGTTTTCAATCTCGCGCGCCGTTTCGTTGATTTTCAGTTCCGCCACTTTTCGCGCGTAAACGCCGCTGCCGACGCGCGATTCGACCCAGCCGTTTTCTTCCAGCCAGCGATAGGCGGCGCTCGCCGTGTTCGGGTGAATCTTCAGCCGCAGAGCGATTTCACGCACGCTCGGCAACCGGTCGCCCGCCTGTAAATCGCCGCTCACAATCGCCAGCATTATCTGCCGCGTCAACTGCTCGCGCAGAGAGATTTCGCTGTTTTTGGAAAGCCAGAGTTTCATAATAACCGATAGTTGATAGTTGATAACTGATAGTGAAGGAACAAAACAAACTATCAGTTACCAGTTATCAACTATCAACTGATTTCGAAATCATTTCGAGCGAGCGGTTTTGACGATACGAAATATTAAAATGACCGTCGTCGAATTCTTCGTGAACGTGCGGAACGCCCGAATCACGCAGCTTTTTGCACAAGATTTTCGCGCCGATGTCGAGCGCGAATTCGTCGCGCGTGCCCGCGTCGATATACAGCAATTTTAAGCTTTTCAGGTTTTCCACAGACTTTTCCACAAGCCGAACGGGATCGTGCGCCAGCCATTTCGCCCAGATTTCCCCGCGAATTTCGCCCGTTTCCAAATCAAACGGCAAATCGAAACCGTCTTCCGAATCGGGATTCGGCGAGTAGCACGCGCTCATTCCGATAACATTCAATCCGGCGAAATCGTCTTTGCTTTTCTTCTCGTCCTCGTTCCAAAACTTTTCGACGAATTTTTTCTGTTTGCCTTTAATGGCGCGAAACGCTTTCGGAAAATCCGGCATGTAACATAAATCGAAATAAGCGTCGCCGCTGGTCGAGCAAGCCAGACCGAACAGTTGCGCGTGACGCATCGCCATAATCAGAGCGCCGTAGCCGCCCGAAGATTTTCCCATCACGGCGCGCGCGTTTTTATCGCGGATTGTTCGGAAATTTTCGTCGACGAACGGCACGATTTCGCGCGTCAAATAATCTTCGTAATCGCCGGTCGCGCCCGAATTGATATATTGCGAGCCGCCGTAATAAGTAAAACAATCCGGCATCACGACAATCATCGGCTGGATTTTGCCGGCGTCGATGAGCCGGTCCATTCTTTCGGCTAAATTCGGCGTGAAAGCGTTGTCGTTTAAAAGCATCCGCCCGCGCCCGGTAAAACCCGTCAGGCAGTAAACGCTCGGGAAAGCCTTCTTGCCGCTTTCTTCGTATTCGGGCGGAAGATAGACGATAACGTCGCGAACGTGTTTATCATTGAGCGGATTATTTTTTAAAATCTCGCTTTCGTGTCGCAGAGTTTTGACGGTTCCTTGTTTCATAAATTTAATTTTTAACGCAAAGTTTAGTCAGTAAAAAGTAAAAAGTAAAAAGTGAAAAGCGAGAACCGAGCGCCGGGAACCGAAAATCAAAGCCGAATATCATTCGCCGACGCCTGCGGCTTGCCGCTGGCTTTTACTTTTTACTTTTTACTTTTTACTTTAAACTCTCTGTATGGCTGGCGGCGATTTAATCAATCTGAATCCGAACGTTTTGAATTCGACCATCGAATTTCTGACGGCGATGATCACGCCCGCTTTGCTGATTTCGGCGACCGGCTCCTTGGTGCTTTCGACCTCGACGCGTTTGGGTCGCGTGATTGACCGCGTGCGCGAGCTGGAAAACCGCCTTCAGGAATTGATTGTCGCCGAGGACAAAAACGACATTCCGCTTTACGATAAGCGGCTCGAAGTAATCGTCGCGCTGCTGGACAAGGTGACGAGCCGCTCGCGGATTTTGCAGCGCGCGATGGTGGCGTTTTATTACGGTCTCGGGTTTTTTATTTTAACCAGCGTGACGATTGCGATTGCCGGAATTTTGAGCATTTACCGCTGGCTGCCGATTCCGGTCGGCGTCGTCGGCATTATGTTTCTTTTTTACGGCAGCCTTTTGATGCTGCGCGAGGCGCGAATGGCGACGGCGACGATTAACGCCGAAATGGATTTTACGTGGGAGCTGGCGCGCACGGTCGCGCCCGAAAGCGTGCTCAGCAAATACAAACGAAATGTTTTTAAACAGGGAAGACTTAGAGCCAAAATTCATGAAACTCTGTCGAACAGGCGAACTGAAGACTAGAGTCGAAGAACTGGAAAAACTGCTGGCATCGTGCACCGTCTGCCCGAAAGACTGCGGCAACAATCGCCTGAAGGACGAAATCGCCGCGTGTTATTCGGGACGCCTGCCGGTAGTTTCCAGCTACACGGCGCATTTCGGCGAAGAACCGGTTTTGTCGGGCACGCGCGGCGCGGGCAATATTTTTTTCGGCAACTGTAACCTGCGCTGCGTCTACTGCCAGAATTATCAAATCTCGCAGACCTGGAAAGAGCAGCGTAAAAACGAAGTCACGCACGAGCGGCTGGCGGAAATGATGCTGGAATTGCAGGCAAAGGGCTGTTACAACATCGGTTTCGTCTCGCCGACGCATTTCGCGCCGCAGATGGCGAGAGCGATTTTGATTGCCGCCGAAAACGGTTTACATCTGCCGATTGTTTACAACACGAACGCCTACGATTCGGTCGAGGTCTTAAAATTGCTCGACGGAATTGTCGACATTTATCTGCCGGATTTGAAATACGCCGACAGCGCCGCCGGTTTTCAATATTCGAAAGTGCGCGATTACGCGCCAATTTCCAGAGCGGCGATCAAAGAAATGTTCCGGCAGACGGGCGATAAATTAATTTACGACGAAAACGGTTTGCTCAGAAAAGGGCTGGTCATTCGCCTTTTGGTTTTGCCGAACGATTTGGCGGAAATCCGCGAATCTCTGCGCTGGATTCGCGACGAGCTTTCGCCGAAAACGGCGGTTTCTTTAATGGCGCAGTATTACGCGACGAACAAAGCCGCGACCGACGAGCGATATATTTTATTATCGCGCCGAATCAGCGAGCGCGAATGGTTTGCAGCCGTCGAAGCGCTCGAAGAATTCGAGATGGAAGAAGGTTTTATACAGGAATACGAATCGGCATCGCACTATTACCGACCGGATTTTACGGACGCGGAAAAACCCTTTAAAGACATTCGGGATTTTCAGTAATTATCTAAACGCAATAAATTGAAAGGCAGAAATGAAACTCTTCTGAAATGAGTTGGTGGAAAATCATAGCTAATTGCTTAAAATGAATGTAAGCTGTCGCTGATAGATTATTGGGAACATTCAGCTAAAGTATTGACAAATATTCTTTAAAATATTCAGAATATGTGTGTCAAAAGTTAATAAATTTATTTTAGCCAACAAATATTTATTATGAGAGAACTTTCCGCGCAAAGCCTTAGTCTCTTGGAACTGGGCACCCAAGTAAAAATACATAGGGAACAACTAGGAATTTCACAAGACGCATTAGCCGACCAGGTAGGTAGCCCTGTAAATAGAAGTAATATTGCTCATCTTGAGCAAGGAAGAAGATTGCCAGTTAAAGAAACTTTACAAAAAATTTGTGAAGGCGTTAATTTACCAAAAGGAAGTTGGCAACATTTTGCTAATCCATTATCTATAAATAGACTAAATTTTGAAGTTTTATTACAGGAATTAGTGGGCTCTTACGTTTCTTTGATTAATTTAGATGAAAGTATTATTAGAGTGTTAGAACAACAAATAGATAATTTGTTTAAGGGAACTTTATCTAATGACCAGTCGTTGGAATGCTTAAATAGTATCTCTGTTTTTTATGGAACAAAGCCATTATCAAAACCATTTTTTGAAAGATATATTAGCCAATTCATTAACTCTTTAGAATATTTTGAAATAGGTATAAAAAATTATCAAAAAGATGCTATTAGATTATTCAGTACAATACAAGAATCATATTTAGCCTTAAATACAGAAAATGAAAAAGAATTTAATAATTTGTTAGCCCCCTTAGTTAAAAGGGATACTAGTATCTATACGACAAGAACTGAATGGGATAAAATCAATAAAATATCTAATGAAAAACTACCATATTTAGGTTATATTGCGGCAAGTCGTGTAAAAAAAGAAGAAGCCGAAAGAAGAAAATTGTCTGATTTTTTATTAGAAATTGCATCAAAGAAACGAACAAAAACATTTGACCTAAATGATTACCCTACTAAAACGAAGAAACGAATGGATTCCTGGTTGAGGGAATTTAATTCAAAAATTGAACATGGATTATTTTCACCTTTATTCAATCCTGATATTGAAACATTAGAAAAAGAAGCGGAATACATATCTCCGAAATTTGCAAGCAATCTTGAGATAATGGAGGAAACTCAAAAGGAAGCCTATGATAATCTGTCTAACTACTTAACCTCTGACTATATGGATGTTTATGTGGCAACATCTATGAGAAACGATGCAGATTTTATATCCGTAAACGACTTCGTTGAAAATTTATTTGAAAATGCTGATTTAAAAAGATTAAAACTTAGATATTTCAATCCAACACAATCTTGGATAGAGGATAGAGTAGCAAAAGGCTTAGTAGAGGCTTTAATGCTAAAAAGAGCCGATTTGTGTATATATATGGCTCAGAAAGAAGATACTTTTGGTAAAGATTCTGAAGCGTCAGTTACTCTAGGACAAGGTAAACCTGTAATAGTTTATGTTCCAAAGCTTGAAGATAAGGAAGCAGATATTGATACAGAACTGTTTGGAAAGCTTGAAAGGTCTCAACTCATAAATAAAATTAAAGAATTAAGTGATGAAGAAATTGATGATTTTGAAGATAACGAATCACTACACTCGACATTATTAAGTTTAAAATTAGATAAATTAACAATCGAAGATTACATTAGAATAGTGAAAAAACATTGGGCTGATTTTGATTTAGAAAGTGAATTTACTAGTCGAATCGGAAATGAAGATGACAAACAAAAAATTAAGCTGTGGTTTACAGCCATCCTGCAAAGTGATGACTTAGTAAATCTTGAAGAACCTTTAATCAATGAGTTAATACGAACTCTTGTAGCTGTTTCGATGCGATTTGAACGAAGAGCTAAAGTTTTTCGGGAAGTGCATCCACTCGCTTTGCAAGTAATTCTAAGTACAGGAGTATTAAACGGAATACTTGTTGTTAGATCGGTAAATACTTGTGCTAGGGTAGTTAATGCTCTGATAACTAACGATTTAGAATTAGAACTTGAAACTGACTATAAAAATTATAAACTTATTGAAAAAAACACTAAATCAACAATTCGTGTTATCTCAAAACACAGACTGATTTCCAATGCTTTCAAAACTTATTACAGAAAATAAAAAGCTAAATTGTAAGCCCTTTCTCAAATGGGCTGGTGGGAAAACACAACTAATTTCTAAAATTGATAAATATTTACCATTAGAAATCCGCACGGGTAAATTTATTTATATAGAGCCGTTTGTGGGAAGCGGGGCTCTTTTATTTTGGATGTTGAATAAATTTCCAAATATGGAAAAAGCCGTTATTAACGACATTAATTCTGATTTAATAAATACTTACAAAATAATTCGCTCAAAGCCAAAAAAATTGATTGAAGTTTTAAAAGAATTTCAACTTCAATATCATACTTTTCAAAGCAATGAAGAAAAAAAGAGTAAGTATTATTATCAAAAACGAGATTTATACAACACGAGAAGTATGGATAAAATAACTCAAGCCGCATTGTTTATTTTCCTGAATCGAACCTGTTTTAACGGTTTGTATCGTGTCAATAAAAGTAATCTTTTCAATGTTCCGATAGGAAGCTATAAAAAACCAATGATTTGCGATGAACAAAACATTTTGGCTGTTAGTGAAGCAATTCAAAACGTTGAAATTCTCAACAATGACTTTAAGCAAACTATTTCCTACGCTAATGAAAATTCATTTTTCTATCTGGATCCGCCTTATAAACCGTTAAGTGAGACATCAAATTTTAATTCATATGCAGAAGATGTGTTCGACGATAACGAACAAATCAGGTTAAGAGATTTTTGTGTAAAACTAGATGTGCGAAAAAGCAAATGGATGCTGAGTAATTCTGATGTACAAGATAGTAATTTTTTTGATGAACTCTTTAAAGACTTTTTTATAAATCGAGTGAATGCAAGAAGAATTATTAATTCTAAAGCTGATAAAAGAGGAAGTTTAAGCGAACTTCTAATTACTAATTATAAAGATAAAGCAGATAGCTTATTTGCTGAGCAACCCGAGAAAACTTAATGGAATTTCGTTGAAATAGTAATGGCACCCAACCTCTGCGATATATTCCAATACGTCCTTATATTCCGGCTTCCTGAACCAATCGTTTAAAACATAAATATATTCAACATTAATATTGGTTTCTGAAAAAAGTTTTGTATATTGTCGTTTTTTGAAATGACAGGTTTGCAGTTTTTCATCAACGCTTCCTGCAACGTATTGAAATTTCATCTCTACAATAAAGAGTGTATTTTCGATAAGAATAGCTTCATCAGGCAATAGCTTTTTTGAAAGATAGGTAGTGTGATTTATACCTTTTAATTCCAGCAGATTTTTATAAAGTTTGTGTTTGGAAAATAGATGTGCGACTTTTCTACTTTTGTAAAAAACTTCATCGCCTTTGATTTCATAATTTGGAAGTTGAGAAATCGCCGTTCCAAGATTAATTCGCTCTTCAAAACGTAAACCTGTTTGGGTATTTGCGCCGCCGATGCCACCTTTAATCATAATTCTAAAAGGTCAGAAATTTTCATCTCGAAAGTATTGGCAAAAGTTTCTATATTTTTTAGTGAAAGATTTCTTTCGCCTCTTTCAATCATTCCAATATAAGTTCGGTGAAATCCTGTTTTCTCGGCAAGGACTTCTTGCGACCAATTTTTTTCAAGTCGTAACTTTTTAATCTTTTCACCAAATTTAATTAGAATGTCAGTTTTCACTTAAAGGAAGATTAGCGCCTGCATACAAACAGTCTACATACAATTAGTATCATTCTTGAAAAAGTGTTATAATTTAGACTGATTGAGTCGGAAAAATTATGGAAATGAAAACTGTAAAAATAAATGGATATTCGATAACCCAGCTCAGCAAAAACACATATCAAGTGGAAAACTTGAAGCAGCATTTAGATTTTTATTTCGACGCAAAAAAATCAAATGAAGTTCAAGTAGTTGTATTTAACAGTGTGGTTTCTGCAAATAGCGATAAAGCATATTTGGGAGTCTTTTTTTCTTCAAGTTTGGAAGAAGCTGTATCAGATGTAATGCAATTAACAAAGGATAATGTAAAGAGTTCTGTAATGTGGTCATAAACCTGAAAATGGTGTCACCTTACTTTAAATCAAACGACAAAAACTTCACGTTGCTTCAGGGCGATTCAAATGAACTTTTACCGAAGTTTGAACATAAGTTTGATTTGGTATTTGCCGACCCGCCTTATTTTCTTTCAAATGATGGGTTCACAATCAAAAACGGAAAAGTTTCAAGCGTCAATAAAGCTAAATGGGATAAATCGCCCGGTATTTATCAAATTAACGAATTCAATCTAAAATGGCTTTCCTTTGTCCGTGAGAAAATGAAAGACGACGCAACAATTTGGATAAGCGGAACAATGCACAATATTTTTTCGGTTGGGCAAATCTTAACGGTTTTGGGTTTTAAGATTCTCAACCTCATTACCTGGCAAAAAACAAACCCGCCGCCGAGCTGGGCAAAGCGTTCTTTTACACATTCAACCGAGCAAATCATTTGGGCGCGAAAATCTGAAAAAGTCCCTCATTATTACAATTACAATCTAATGTTGAAAATTAATGGCGACAAAGAAATGAAAGATGTTTGGACGCTTCCGGCAATTCAAAAGTGGGAAAAAAATCAAGGGAAGCACCCGACACAAAAGCCGCTTTCAGTTCTAACGCGTATTATTCTCGCTTCTACCAAACCAAACACTTGGATTTTAGACCCGTTTACGGGCGGAAGCACAACGGGAATTGCAGCTAATCTACTTAACAGAAGATTTGTCGGAATTGATTTGGAAGAAGAATATTTGCAGCTAAGCAAAAACAGAAAAGTTGAGATTGAAAATGTGGGTGTTCGGCAAAAGTTTATTGAAAAAATGGACGGCTTTCGGGATAAAGAAGAATTGTCGTATTATCTGCTCAACGAGTTTCAGCGAGTAAATTGAGGTGAAGAGATGAAAGTTGGCGACACGGCACCGAATTTTAGTTTAAAAGACGGTCAGGGCGAGCAGTGGAATCTGTCGGAGCAGCGCGGGAAAACCGTCGTTTTGTTGTTTTATCCGGGCGACGATACGCCGGTTTGCACCAAACAGCTTTGTTCGGTGCGCGATAATTGGGAGCAATACCGGGCGACGGGCGCGGAAGTCGTCGGCATCTCGACCGATTCGGTCAAATCGCACAGGGATTTCGGCGATAAATACAACCTGACTTTGCGGCTTTTGGCGGACGAAAAAGGCGAAGTCAACAAGCTTTACGCGGCGACGTCGTGGCTGCCGGGACGCTCGGCGCGCGCCGTCGTAGTCATCGACAAAACGGGTCGCATCGCTTATCACAAAGTCCAGTCTTTGAGCCTGTTTCGCCCGAAAGACGACGAAATTTTAGAGGCGATCCGTCAGGCAGAAAAATAAATGCGGAACGCGGAACGCCGCAGCGATGAATTAAAAACAAAAACGCGGAATCTGCAATTCATCATTCCGCGTTCATCATTCATCGTTTCTCTCTGTTTGTGATAATCTGTGATTAAAACTGTATTAGGGAGCTTTCAAAATGGCTTTATTTTCAAACGATAAATTTAAATGCACGCGCTGCGGGCGCAAGGATGAGCAGATGGCGTTTGCGCCGTTTCCGAACGAGCTCGGCGCGCGCGTTTACAACGAAATCTGTCAAACCTGCTGGAAGGAATGGCTGCAAAAACAGAACCAGCTTATCAACCATTTCGGGCTGGACGTTTCCAGTCCCGATTCGCACGATTTTCTATTCGACAATCTGAAGATTTTTCTCTTTGACGAAGGCGTCGAACTCACGCAGATCGATACGACGAAGGAAGGTACGGTTAACTGGTAAGGCAAAAGTAAAAAGTAAAAGGCAAAAGTAATTTGGCGGTTTGTCCGGTGCGGGCAAGCCGCTTTTTCTTGTTTCTGCCGCAACGGTTTATTGCCCGCCCGGCGCATTTCATTGATTGATTCCTGCCGTTTATTGAAAACCTGTCCGCGCTTTGTGCGTATCACTGTTAAATTTATTGTTTATTCTTTCGGTTTTTATTTATTCAAACAATATGAAACACATACGCTTTCTTATCGCGCCGGCGGCATTATTATTTATTTTTTCTGTCGCGGCGTTTGCCCAGACGAACGGGAAAATCAGCGGCAAGGTAACTTACGGCGGCGACAACACGATTCTGCACGACGCGGCGGTGCAGATTGTGCAGCTGAAACGCACAGTTTCGACCGACGCCGCCGGCAATTACGAATTTACGGACATTCCGCCCGGACGTTACACGCTTCTGGTTCATATCGAAGGCTTTGCCGACGCGACAAAAATCGTCGATTTAAAAGCCGGCGCCAGCGAAACGGCTGATTTCGCGCTGCAAATCTCGTCGGTTCGCGCCGACGTGACGGTGACCGCTTCCGGGACGCAGCAATCGGTTTTCGATTCGTTTCAATCGGTCAATTCCGTCAGCTCGACGCAGATTACGCAAAGGGCTTCGACCTCGCTCGGCGAAGTTCTGGAAAACGAAACCGGCGTCGCGAAACGCAGCTTCGGCGTCGGGTCGTCGCGACCCGTGATTCGCGGCTTCGACGGCGACCGCGTGCTGGTTTTGCAGGACGGCGTGCGCGGCGGCTCGCTCGGCTCGCAGTCGGGCGACCACGGCGAATCGGTCGACCCGCTCAGCGCCGAACGCATCGAGGTCGTCAAAGGTCCGGGAACTTTGCTTTACGGCAGTAACGCTCTGGGCGGCGTCGTCAATGTCATCGGCAACGACGAGAACGAAGCGCACGCGGGTTTTCGAGGGTTTTTCACCGCGCTTGCCGGAACGGCTGACCGCCAGGGCGGGCTGGCTGGCGGGCTCGAATACGGTTTTAAAAACTGGCTTTTTCGCGGAAATCTGAGCGCGCAAAAGACGGGCAATTACGCGACGCCGCTCGGCATCATTCCGAACAGCGCTTCGCGTTCCAATACGGGTTCTTTCGGCATCGGCTATTACGGCAGTAAAGCGTTTGTGAGCGGAACGTTCAATTCCGACATCCGGCGCTACGGCATTCCTTTCGCCGCGCTTTTTGAAGGCGGCGATGAAGCCGTGCCAAACTCGCTCGGCGGCGAGCTGCCGTTTGTCGACGAAGACATAGACATTCGTATGCGCCGCCACAATTTTCGCATCAACGGCGGCTTTCGCAACCTGAATAACTCGTTTCTGAGCAGCATCAATTACAATCTCGATTACACGAATTATCGCCACAAGGAAATCGAAACCGCCGCCGACGGCATCGACGAGGTCGGCACGATTTTCGACAACAAAACTTTTTCCTATCGCTCGCTGTTCGAGCAGACGAAACGCGGAAGATTGACCGGGCGTTTCGGCTTTGAAGGCTTCGACCGCGATTACGAAATCAACGGCGCGGAGCAGTTGATCGAGGGCAAAGTCAAACACAATTCGATAGCCTTTTTCGCTTTGGAAGAACTCGATTTCGAGCGCGTTAAATTCCAATTCGGCGGACGCGTCGAGCGCAACGGCTATCGACCGGAAAATCCCGATTTGACGGAACGCACTTTTACGGGTTTTTCCGGCGGCGCGGGCGTTAATTTCGCGCTCTGGCGCGGCGGCGCGTTCGTCGCCAATTACACGCATTCTTTCCGCGCGCCGTCGCTCGAAGAGCTTTATAACAACGGTCCGCACGTCGGCACGATTTCCTTTGAAATCGGCAACGAAAATCTACGCGCCGAACGCTCGAACGGTCTGGATTTTTCGCTTCGCCATTTGTCCGACCGCTTTCGAATCACGGGCGATGTTTATTATTACCGCATCAATAATTTCGTCTTTCAGGCTTTGCAGGACGCGGACGGCGACGGTCAGGTCGACATTATCGAAGGTCTTCCCGTGCGCCGCTACGAGCAGCAGGACAGCACGTATCTGGGCGCGGAAATCAGCGCTGACGTGACGATTAATAAATATCTCGTCTTTCTGGCGGGCGCGGATACGGTCAGAGCCGAATTGACGGACGGCACGCCGCTGCCGCGAATTCCGCCAATGCGCGGTCGCCTCGGTCTGGACATCCGCTACAAAGGCTTGAGCGTTCGCCCCGAAGGCGTTTTTGTCGGCAAGCGCGACGAGACGGATATTTTTCCGCTCGAAACGCCGACCGCCGGCTATTCGCTCTTTAACGTCGCCGGTTCATACACCATCAGCCGACAGCATTTCGCGCATATTTTCAGCTTTAACGCCTACAATCTGACGAACAAGCTGTATCGCAATCACCTTTCGTATATCAAAGACCTCGCGCCGGAAATCGGACGCGGAATCCGGTTTAGCTATACGGTCAGATTTTTTTAATCGAGCAAGCGGTTTGGCGGCGAGTCAAGGGTTGGTTTAAACAGCGAAAGCCGAAGTCGATTCAATCGACTTCGGCTTTCGCTGTTTGGGTGGCTGGTGGGCGGGAAATTTTATTGCGGCGAAGCGCCGATTGGGATATCGCCGTTCGTGCCGAACTGGTTAGCCTGAAGCTGCCCGTTCGAGCTTCGCAGAATGAAATAAGTTCCTGACGAAGGTCGCCAGACCGCCAAATCGGCTTTGCCGTCCTTGTCGTAATCCGCCATTACGGGTTTGTCGCCGTTGGTTCCGAACTGCGTTGCCGAAAACTGTCCGTCGCTGCTTCTCAGCGCAAACCACGTTCCGCTGGACGGTCGGAAAACGATGAAATCGTTGCGCGAATCGCCGTCGATGTCGCCGTCCGCCGGAATATCGCCGTTGGCGCCGAAATGCAAGCCGGTGAAAGTGTTCGAGCCGCTGTTCAGCACAAACCAGTCGCCCGCGCTCGGACGGAAAACCGCTAAATCCGCCGTGCCGTCGCCGTCGAAATCCGAAGCGTGATGCTGCATAGCGCGCGGTTCGCCGTAGATAAAATCGTCCATCGCCACGATATCGACGCCGTTAACTTCGTCGTTATTCGTCTCCGAAAGCGCCGCGTTGCCGCTTTCGATAACGACGCGCGCGATGCGTTCGCCGTTGTTGAACGAAATGCCGACAAACGAAAGCCCGCCGTCCTGAACCGGCGCGCTCGCCGCTGACAACTGCGTTCCGTCCGCGCCGTAGACGCGAATCAGGCTGCGATTGCCGCCCGACGCCGAATCCACATCGGCGAAAACGACGCCGAAACCGCTGACGGTCGCCGGAATCTTTGTGCCGGGAATAAAGAAAGTGACTTCGACAATGTGCGTGTTGCGGGCGATAAAAAGGCGCTGCGGGCTGAAAGTCTGAAAAATATTAGTATAAGCCGGGTTCAGATTGCCGAAGCGAACCGGCACGCCCGAAGCCGCCGTCGAACTGACTGCAAAATTATTCAGCGCCGAGCCGGTCGCGTCTTCGATGGAATTAAACATAATTCCGCGCGGGCTGTTGACGTTAAAAAAGTTCGGCGGAAAGTTGTTCGGCTCGGAAAAATTATCCGGCACGCCGTCCCAGTTGACTTCGCGTCTGCCGGTGGTAAACGATTGCCCGTTGTTCGGATTCGAACTGCCGCCCAAATCCGCGCGAAACTGGTCGACGATTGCCTGCAGTCCAGCCGCGTTCGCGCCCGCGCCCTGCCGCACGACCGGCGCGGCGAAATTGTTAATCGTCAAAGCCGCCAGCAGAATGGCGATGGTAAAAGCTGCAAAGTAAAAATTGCGTTTCATAATTTAAAATCTCCCGAATATAATTAATTTTCGTCCTCAAAAAAGTTGATTCCCGTTGTTTAATAGCGAATTCAGACAAATCGCAGATTCGTCCGCCGAAGTTTGATAAAGGTGAATTTTGCCTTGCCCGATAAAATTGCAGATTGTTTCCAGCTTGATTCCGGCAATTTTCACTGCCTCTTCAAGCGTTAAAATCTCGACTTCCGTGCAGCAGAACGTACACCATTTCAAAGACCTGTTCCGGCGGTTGTAAATCACCGTGACTCGCTCGACTTCAATGATGATTTCTCGTTTCATACAATTCACCGGTTTCCTCTTTCCCGAAGTTGCGTTAAAATTTTTTATAATCGAGCGACTTCGGGGTTTTGTCCGCTGAAACCATTAAAGCCGAACAGGGTCGCCCGAATCTTTAGAAAGTTCTGAAATTCCGCTGAAAAAAACCTGAAAGTTTTATGAAAAAATTATGAGAGCTTTCGCCCGTAAGATTTACGAATTCGGTCGGTTTCGCGTCGACGCCGTCGAGCGACTTTTGTTTGACGGCGCGAACGCGGCGGTTTCGCTGACGCCGAAAGCCTTCGATACCTTGCTTTTGCTGATTGAAAACAGCGGTCACACGCTGACGAAAGAAGAGATGATGGAGGAAATCTGGGCGGGCGCCTTTGTCGAGGAAAACAATCTGGCGCAAAACGTTTCTATCTTGCGCAAAACGCTCGGCGAAGGCGTTATCGAAACCGTTCCGAAACGCGGCTATCGCTTCGTCGCGCCGGTTCGCCTGGTCGAAGACGACGAAAACGAGCCGCTCATCATCCGCGAAAAAATCCGCGCGCGGGTTTTGATTGACGACGACACTTCGGACGGAAGCGGCGACGCGGAGACGCATCGGCGCGGCGACGAAATAATCAACCTCAATCTCGAAAATAAAATCGCCGCGCCGACGCGTCTCTCAATCGCCGCGTCGCAATTACCGGCGACGCACTACGCGCAGAGCGGCGACGTCAACATCGCTTATCAGGTAGTGGGCAGCGGCGATTTGGACGTGGTTTTTGTGATGGGCTGGGTTTCGCATCTCGAATATTTCTGGAAAGAACCGCATTTTGCCGCGTTTTTAAATCGCCTCGCCAATTTCTCGCGCCTGATTCTTTTCGATAAACGCGGAACGGGTTTGTCCGACCGCGTGCCTTTGTCGGAATTGCCGACGCTCGAGCAGAGAATGGACGACGTGCGCGCCGTGATGGACGCCGCCGGTTCGGAAAGAGCCGTGCTCATCGGCGTTTCCGAAGGCGGTCCGATGTGTTCGCTGTTTGCCGCGACTTATCCCGAAAAAACGACGGCGCTGGTGATGATTGGAACTTACGCCAAGCGCACGAGGGACGAAGATTACCCGTGGGGCGTCAGCGCGGAAGACCGCGAAAAGTTTTTCGATTTGATGCGCAACGATTGGGGCAAGCCGATCGGCATCGAAGAACGCGCGCCGACGCTGGCTGGCGACGAAGCTTTTCGCGATTGGTGGGCGACTTATCTGCGGATGGGCGCGAGTCCGGGCGCGGCGGTCGCTTTGACGAAAATGAACGCCGAAATCGACGTGCGCAGCGTTTTGCCGACGATTCAGGTGCCGTCGCTGGTCATTCACCGCGCGGGCGATATGTGTCTGAAAGTCGAAGAAGGTCGCTTTGTCGCCTCGCGGATTCCGGGCTGCAAATACGTCGAGCTGGGCGGCATCGACCATCTGCCGTTTGTCGGCGACCGGGACGAGATTCTCGACGAAATCGAAATATTTTTAACCGGCGTGCGTCGCGACGAAGAACACGACCGCGTGCTGGCGACGGTGATGAGCGTGAAAATCGTCGACCCGCACGAGCAGGCGGTCGAAGTGACGAACTGGGAAGATTTAATGGAGCGCTCGCGCGTTTACGTCCGCCGCCAAATCGAGCTTTTCAAAGGGCGCGAGGTTTCCTTTGACGAAAACGGTCTGCTGGCGACCTTCGACGGACCGGCGCGCGCGATACGCTGCGCGATGGCGATTACGGATTCGGCGCGGCGTTTGAATATCCGCGTCAAAACCGGCTTGCACACGGGCGAATGCGACGTGCGCGGCGACAAATACGCGGGCGTCGCGGTCGAACTGGCGCAAAAAATCGCCGAAGAAACGCCGCTCGGCGAAGTGTTGGCTTCGCGCACGGTCAAGGATTTGGTCGCCGGTTCAGGGTTGAAATTTGCTGATTACGGAGCGAAATCTTTCGCCGGTATTCAGGGCGAGTGGCGTCTGTTCAGCGTGGAAAGAAATTAACATTTAGCATTTAACATTTAACATTTAACATTTATCAATAACTCTCAGGTAAACCCGAGCCGTCATAAACTCGAAAGCCCTAAATGCTAAATGATAAATGTTAATTGACGGCAAATCTCTGGCATCTTGCGCTGAATTTCGGTATCCTTTCCGAAATGGATCCAATAACGATTACACTTCTTCTCCTGCTGGTTGCCCTTGTGCTTTTCGCCAGCGAGAAACTCCCCGTCGATGTGGTCGGTATTATTCTGGTTATCGGCTTGATAATGACCGGTATCCTGACCGTGCAGGAAGGCTTGCAGGGTTTCGGCGACAATATTATCATCACCATCGGCGGGCTTTTTATTCTGACGGGCGGGCTGATTAAAACGGGTCTGGTCGATTTAATCGGACGCCGTCTTTACCGGGTCGCCGGTCACAATGAGTTTTTGCTGACGACTTTGATAATGGTCGTCGCGGCGGTTTGCGCTTCGGTTCTGAAAAATACGACGACGACCGCGATGTTTCTGCCCGTCGTCATCGGGCTTTCGGAGCGCGCCAAGATTCCGCCGTCGAAATTGCTGATGCCGCTCGCTTTCGGCGCGATTTTGGGCGGCAGCTGCACGCTTATCGGAACTTCGACCAACCTGGCGGTTTCCAGCGCGCTCTCGCGCTATCAAAACAGCCCCGATTTTCCCGAACACGTCAAGCCTTTATTAGAGCCTTTTTCGATGTTTGAATTAACGGGCGTCGGCGCGGCGGCGGCTGTCGCCGGGCTGATTTATATGCTCGTTCTCGGCTTGCGCCTGCTGCCGACGCGCGGCGGCGAAGAATCTTTCACCGAGCAGTATCAAATCCGCGAGTATATTTCCGAAGTTCTCGTTCTGCCCGGCTCGCATCTGATCGGCAAAACTCTGGGCGAAGCCGACATCAACCGCGAGCTGGATTTAAACGTGCTCGGCATTATTCGCGGCAAGGAGGAAAAAATCGCGCCGAGCGCCAACGAGCGCATCGAGCAGAACGATTTATTGATTGTCGAAGGAAAAATCGTCGATATTCTGCGCATTAAATCCGAAGCCGGACTGGAGATAAAACCCGACTTTAAATTGAACGACCGCGTGCTGGAAGGCGGCGAAATCGAGCTTTTTGAAGTGATGGTAATGCGCGATTCGTTTCTCGTCGGGCAGAGTCTGAAAAGCGTCGGCTTTCGCAACAAATACCATCTGACCGTTTTGGCGGCGACGCGTCATAACGAAACGATTTTTGAAAAGCTGAGCACGATGAGCCTGCGCTTCGGCGACGTTTTGCTCGTGCAGGGCAGGCGGGCGAATATCGAGTCGCTGGTGACGGCGGGCGATTTATTGTTTTTGGAAGAAGTTTCGACCGGCAAAATGCGGACGGAAAAACGCAAATGGGCGCTCGCCGCTTTCGGTTTGTTTCTGGCGCTGTCGCTGTCGAAAGTCGTCACCGGTTTTGATGTTCCGCTGGCGGTCGCGGTGCTGCTCGGCGTTTTGCTGCTGCTGGCG
>DASVRL010000205.1:0-3493 GCA_036388635.1 Pyrinomonadaceae bacterium | reverse complement strand
TTTTTCAGCGGGCGCGCGACATCCGTTTTATTTAACTTGCCGGTCAATTCATTGCCCATCGCCAGCCCGTTTCTGCCGACGACGACCGGAAAGCTTTTCCCGGCGGCAACCCATTGCGCACTCAGGTTTTTTCGCTCGAACAATTGCGCCGTGCCCTGCGCTTCGTTCCAATCTCTGGCGGTGACGACGACGGCTTGCAGCGAATCTTCCAATGAATAGGCTTTAACCGGAAATTGATGAAATTGTTTTAGCCGGACGTCTCTTGCCGTTGCGAGCCGGGCAATGTAAGCGTTAATTGTATCCATAATGCCCTTCGTGTAATTTTTGGCACGAAAAGCGGGAACGAGAAAATCGCGCTGAATTTGTCCGACCGCCGCGTCGGGCAAATCTTTTTGAATCCCGTTGCTGGTTTGAGTGAAATATTTTC
The DNA here is from genome assembly GCA_036388635.1 of Pyrinomonadaceae bacterium. Taxonomy (GTDB): domain Bacteria; phylum Acidobacteriota; class Blastocatellia; order Pyrinomonadales; family Pyrinomonadaceae; genus JALZHR01. Next base: position 3,066 of record DASVRL010000205.1, on the reverse strand, counting down.
TGTCATCCAGAGCGACAAAAAGCAGCAGGCTTTCGCTGTGTTTGAGCGGATTATTTTTTCTCCAGTCGCGGGCGACAGCCAGAGAATAATCGAAAATCGGCTTTTTATCGGTGGTTTTGACGGTGACGACGGCTATTTCGACGGGCGGATTGGTGCTGCTGCGGAAATCCTTTAATCTGGATTCTAAAAATCTCTCGGTTTGTTCGTCAAGAATTTCCGCGTAATCGTTAACTAAAGTTTTGACCGAAATTGTTTCCTGCGCCAAAGAATTAAGGCAGAAAACAAATAAAAACAACCAAAGCAAGTTTAGCTTCATAATTATTTCTCAGGTTCTCTGCCCTCTTGGCGCAAAATCTCTTTTAATCTTCAAACGGCAAATCGGTTTGCTTGCCTTTCTGGCTGACGGCGTAAACGCGCAAGCCGACGGAAATCATCACGACCGAAAGCGCAATCCAGATTAAAATCCAGGCGACCGCCGGAAGTCCGGTGGCGTTCTGCATATTCATCGCGTCGGTCTGAATGTCGGAGCCGACAAACGGCGCGTTGAGAAAGAAAAGCGTTTTCAAATCGGCGAAGGCATTCAAAACGAGCTGGACGGCGAGAAAAGCGACCGCAAAATTCGCCGTTTTCGCGCTGGCAAAACGCGCAATCGCCAGCATAACAACCGACAACGCCGCGCCGACAAACGTCGTAAAAGCGATGCTTGCCAGGGTCACCTTGACTTCGGTGATATTAAAGAGCGGAACGAGAAATCCGAAAATCACCGTCATCAATCCGATAAGCCCGGCTAAACCGAATAAAACGGCGCGCGCCGAAATCGCGCGGCGAATCAAAAACAGAAGCAGAACGCCGAAAAACGTCGTGCCCAGATATCCGGCGCTCGAAGTCAGAAGAGCGGAAATCCAGTTTGACGAAGCGCCCCAGACCACGCCGCTGCCGTCCGCCGCGACCGTCAGGCTCTGCACCGAGCCGCCCGTCAGAAGCGCGACCAGCGCATGACTGCTTTCGTGAATAAACGTCACAAACAGACGAATCGGGTAAACCAGCCATTCGGCATAAGGAATAAACCACAAAGCGATGGTTATGACCGTCGCGATTAATAAAAGTTTTAATTGCGGCTTGGCATCTTCGGCTAATCTGTATCTCATTTAAAAACTCCTTTCTTCAGTACAAATCATTCTACGCTTTTTCTGATGCAAAGTTCAAAGTTATTGTTGTAATCCGAGCCTTTTCGCGCGCGCGGGCGAAAGATTTTCAGCCGCGAAACGACTCGAAATAACACGAAAAAAGCTGAAAAAGATTAGAAATCAGTAACACTAGTTATCCTTAATTTTCTTTTATCGGTATCGGCGCCCGGCGATTTCTTACAATCTTCTTCCGAACTTTTTGCGACCTTTCGCGGCTAATCGGCTTTAAATTTCCCTGATTTTCCGCCTTCCTTCGATTCCAGACGAATTTCCGTGATTCGCATATCTTTCTGCACGGCTTTGCACATATCGTAAACGGTCAGCGCGGCGACGGCGACCGCCGTCAGCGCTTCCATTTCCACGCCGGTCGGCGCGTTCGTGACGGCTTCGGCTTCGAGATAAACGCCGTCATCCCGAAGCTCGGCTTTTACGTCAACTTTCGACAAAGGCAGTTGATGACACAGCGGAATCAGGTTCGCAGTTTGTTTTGCCGCCATAATTCCGCCGATGCGCGCGATTTCCAGCGGATTTCCTTTCGGATTCGTCTGCTCTCGAACGGCTTTAACGGTTTCCGCGCTCATCAAAACTCTGGCGGAAGCGACGGCGCGGCGTTTCGTCACGGCTTTTTCCGAAACGTCAACCATTCTAACCTCGCCTGTTTCGTCGTAATGACTTAATTTGGACATAAATAATAACTGATAAGTGATAAGTGATAGTTGATAGCTGATAACTGAAATCTTTTCTTAATTCCCAGTTATCAGTTATCGGCTATCACTTATTTAAGTAAGCAATTTGAACGACCGCTCCGGCTTCGAAAATCTCGCCTTGCGGCACGAAAACCAAAGCGTCGGCGCGCGCAAACGCGATAAAATTCGACGACCCGCGAAAGCGCAGCGATTCGATGACGAGCTTTCCACTTTCGTCCATTTCGAGCGAAACCGGCAAAAACGAGTCGCGCTCTTTCGCGCCTTTTATTTTTTCGCTCGTTAATGCAAAACCTTTTTTCAATTCGCAATCGCGCGCGCCCTGCATCAGCAGAAGCGCCGCCCGCACGAACAGGTGAAACGTCACCGCCACGGAAACGGGATTTCCCGGCAGACCGAAAATCAATTTATCGTTCAGTTTCGCGAAAACCGTCGGCTTGCCGGGCTTTAAGCTCACTTTCTCAAAAAAGATTTCCGCTCCAAGCTCGCGCAAAGCGGGTTTTGTAAAATCGTAATCGCCGACCGAAACGCCGCCGGTAACGAGCAGGATTCGGGATTCGGGATTCGAGGCGCGGGATTGGTCGTTTAATCCGACGGCGACGGCGATCTGATTTTTCAGCGTCTCGAAATCGTCTTTGACCAAAGGCAAAATTTCGGTTTCCGCGCCTGTTTTTCGGGCGAATGCGTCGAGCATCAGCGAATTTGAATTGCGGATTTGGTCTTGCCCCGGTTTTTCGGAAACGTCGACAATCTCGCTTCCGGTGGCTAAAATAGAGACTTTCGGTTTCGCGCCGGCTTTTACCTTGGCGTAACCGAAAGACGCCAGCGAAGCAATCATATTTTCCGTGATTATTTCGCCTGCGGAAAATACCTTCGCGCCCTTTTCGATTTCTTCGGCGCGGCGAATAATGTTTTGTTTTTCTTTGGTTGCTTCCAGAATCTCTATAAAACCGCCGTTTTCTTTTGTCAGCTCGACTTTCTGAACCGCGTCCGCGCCTTGCGGAACCGGCGCGCCGGTCATTATTCTGACCGCTTCGCCTTTTTTGATTTCGCCGTCAAAGCCTTTGCCCGCCACCGCTTCGCCGATGATTTTCAATTTGACGGGCGCGCCTTTCGCGTCTTTCGTGCGCACGGCAAAACCGTCCATCTGCGAGCGGTCAAACGGCGGCAAATCC